>NZ_JBQERN010000015.1:0-73448 GCF_056535105.1 Ruegeria sp. O5
CGCAACCAGAACCAACAGGCTGAGAGGAATAAATCGACTGCTTTCGGCTTCGCCAACCGGCAGTTCAAACGTCGACTTCTTCAACACTATCTCCGCAGACCGTATGTTCGAGCGGTCGTCGGTTATGCGATCGCAGCGAATGGCCGGTCTGGTGAAGCCGCGCTGCGGCGTAGTCTGACACGATGAATGGTTGGTAAGGGCCGTCCCTGTTTGGGTTTGTGGTTCTCGATGGGTAGAATGCTGCAACTGACCCAATGACCGCGAAGAGCCCAGAGTGCAAATTGCTGCGGTCGGCCCAAATACGTGCGAAGCGTGCGTCGCTGCCGTTGGTCCTACAATGGACGGCCCATTCCGGACGTTGACCGCCACTCGAAGTGCCGCAACGCAGAGTTCTTCACAATCATATTTGATCCTATTGCATGTTCTTTCTGCTCACTCAGACGCGACGGGCTGTTAACGGACCATGGACGCATCTCTTTTTCGTTGTGCGTCTCGGACCAGCGCCGCAAGCCGATAGAAGCCGTGTGCCATTTTTGTGTAGGGCGTCAGCAGGAAGAAGGTCAGGACCGATCCGAGGTGGATGGCCAGCAGTGCGGGCATCAGAGGTGTTGAACCGAGGGCGTAAAGAACCAGCCCGCTGAGCCCCACAAACCCGAGCAACAGGATGAAGCCGATATCCCCGCCCCAGGCCGACGGATCGCCGAGGTCTCGGTCTGACTTTAGCTTGAGCAGCGCCATCGCACCGCACCCCACCGTCAGCAGAAGCCCCCCGGAAATCCCGAACAGTTTCGGCAACGACCAGAACCCGTAAGGCGCGTACATTCCGAAGACATAGTGCATGATCGTCGCCACCGAGGTCGACGCAAAGCACAGCAGAAAACCATACATAACAGCGTGGTGGATGTGACGTCGGCCCTGACTGAACCGGTCTTCGTCCTCGAAGTTACAACCCTCGCCATGGCCTGCGGCCAGATCCTGCATCTTGCCCGCGCGTTTGAGCGCAACCGTCAGATCAGACATCTGGATCGGTTTGCCACCAACCTCTGCCCAATAGCGCCTCAGGCTGAAGGCGATACTGAACAGAGGAAGCAGGAATGCAGGCGCAAAGATCGCGACCATCGCGTTGTGGGGCAGGACGGCATAAAACCCTTCGCCTCCACTGGAACCGATGGCGCGGGTCGCCCAGAACAACAGGGCAAATCCGACCACCAACGCCAGGGCGATGGCTCCGCCATGGGTGTGGAACCGGCGTGCCAGCGGCTGCGGCCAGGCGAAGCTTTCCCAACTGTCGCGCCGCACTTCAGCCAGCGCCTTGGGCAGGTTCAGGTCAAACGCGTGCGGGGCGGTGTACTGACAGGCGTAGTAACAGCCCCGGCAGTTGTGGCACAGGTTGGCCAATTGCGTGATGTCCCCATCCGAGAACGCGCGCGCTGCGCGCAGCGACGGGAAGACCGAGCAATAACCCTCGCAATAGCGGCAGGCGTTGCAGATCTCGGCCTGGCGGCGGGCTTCCTGAATAAGATCAGTTTGCATAAGCGGCGGCCTCTCGTCCTGCGATGCGTCCAAAGACAGTTCCGATGGTCATGCCAAAGCCCGCCAGATAGCCTTGCCCAAGGATGGACCCGGCCATCGTTTCCCCGGCCGCCCAAAGGTTTTTGATCTTGCCGCTTGGGGTCGAGCACTGGGCTGTCTCGTCAACCTTCAACCCAAGATAGGTAAAGGTCACGCCGGTCCGCATCGAGTAGCCGTAAAACGGCGGTTCGGTAATTGGGCGCGCCCAGTTGGTCTTGGGCGGGATCAGGCCCGAGGTCGCCACCCCGTCCAGTTCGGTCGGATGAAACCCGCTGGTGTCACCGCAGGCGGCGTTGAATGCGCTGACGGTTGCTTTCAGTTTCTCCGCGGGCAGGTCCATCATCCCGGCCAATTCGTCCAACGTGTCCGCCTTTAGCGGAGGGAACACGGACGGCATGAACAGGTTCAGCGATTTGGCGTCGATGATGGCATATCCCACCTGATCCGGCTGCGCCGCCACCAAACGGCCCCAGATCGCGTAGCGTTTGGGCCAGACGTCTTCGCCCTCGTCATAGAACCGCTCGGCATGTTTGTTCACGACGATGGAAAACGGAACGCAGTCCAGACGGGTGACGATGCCGCCGTCGAATTTCGGCGCGCGCCCGTCGATGGCAACGGCGTGGCATTGGGTCGGGTCGCCAACGCTTTCTACTCCTTGGTCCAGCAGATCAGACAGGACAACGCCTCGGTTGTAAGGCGTTCCCCGGATCAGGAAGTTCTTGGCAGGTTCACCCCAGGCTCGGGTGAGCCAATCCGTGTCGGCCTGAAAGCCGCCGGAGGCAACGATGACCGCCTTGGGCGCGATGCGATGAGACTGGCCTTCATAGCTATAGTCGACCCACTCGATCCGATCACCATTCAGTTCCAAATGCGTGACGGCGGCTTCGTACAGCACATCTACACCCAAACCTGCCGCCGTGCGGTAATAGGCATTCACCAGAGATTTGCCGCCCCCCATGAAAAACGCATTGGTCTGTGCCAATGACAATGTGCCGGAAAGCGACGGCTGAAACCGGACCCCGTGTTCTTGCATCCAGGGAAGGCATTCTTCCGACGTGCGGATCGCCAACCGGGCAAGATGTTCATCGGTTTTTCCACCGGTGACTTTCAGCAGATCCGAGAGGTATTCGTCTTCGCTATACGCCTCGACGAGCGGACCCAACGGGCCCGAATGCATGCAGCGAAAATTGCGCGTATGGCGTGAGTTTCCGCCGCGATAAGGTTTTGGCGCCGTTTCAAGGATCAGAACACGGGCGCCTGCCTCGGCTGCAGTCATCGCAGCGCAGAGAGCCGCATTGCCGCCACCGATCACAGCGATATCGTAAGCTTCCTTTGGGGTGGCCATATCCTGTCTACCTACTGGCTTTCGTCGATTGAGCGGTCGCGGTCCTGCAACGCGCGGATGCGCATCCGCTGCGCAGCCTGAATATGCGCGCGCATCTCTGTCTCGGCCGCTGCGCCATCGCGGGCCTTCAAAGCCGCCATGATGCGCCGATGCTCGGCCACTGCGGCCTCGGCGCGGTCGCTATCCAGCAATTGCGAAGGCCCCAGGATCAACAGCGCCTTTTGCAAGGAGAGCATGGATTTTGCCAGAAACCGGTTCTTGGTCGCATCCAGAAGTGTTGCGTGAAAGACCCTGTTGATCCGCGCCGCGTCCGGGCCGGTGCCTGCTTCTGCCAGCCGGTCATTCAGAACCTCAAGCTCATCCAGTTCAACATCCGATGCCGCGCGGGTTGCCAGACGGGCCGCTGTCCCTTCAAGCACCGCGCGCATCTCATAGAGTTCCATGACCTCAGCGTAATCCAGGCTGCGCACGGTGGCACCTTGCCGTGGCACATGTGTGACCAGCCCGTCGGCTTCCAACTGCCTTATCGCCTCGCGCACCGGGGTACGGCTGACGCCCAACCGTTCCGAGAGCTCAATCTCGCGCAGCCGGTCGCCGGGCAAAAGAGTGCCCTCGCGAATCTCGCACAGCAGGCGCTGATACGCAGAATTGCCTTGTGGGCCAGGTTGTAACGGGTCGTCCTGAAGGGTCATCGCAGGCTCTCTTGTCATCTTGCGTCCAGTTGTATACACATGGATACATTATAAGTCAACGAAGCTGGAACGCTTACCTTGCACAGCCAAACCGATACCCCCTCTCTTCTGACGAAACGGGCCGTCACGCTCGGCCTGGCGGTGTCGGGCACTGGGGTATTTTGGGCGCTAAACCTGCCGCTACCTTTTCTGTTCGGGCCAATGAGCGCATGTTTGATTGCAGCTCTTGCGCACGCACCGATGGAAGGCTTTGGAAAGGTCTCGGTTGCCGCCCGCACTATACTGGGCGTGGCGGTAGGGGCATCGATTACGCCGGCTCTGTTTGCTGAATTGCCAAAAATGGCCGCGTCAATTGCGCTGATCCCGTTCTTCATCCTGCTAATCGCGCTGGTAGGTGTGCCATTCTTTCGCAAATTCTGGGGCTTTGACTCCACAACGGCTTTCTACGCAGCCATGCCGGGCGGTTTGCAAGACATGATCATCTTTGGCACTGAGGCGGGGGCCAATCCGCGTACCTTGTCCTTGATCCACGGTACGCGCGTGCTGATCATCGTGACGTTGGCCCCCTTGTTCCTCACCGTGCTCTATGATGCCCAACTCACCAATCCGATTGGCGAGCCCGCGCACAACCTGCCAATACATGAATTGGCGCTGATGGTTCTGTCCGCCATTATCGGCTGGAAAGGCGGGGAGCGGATCGGCCTGTTCGGGGCGTCAATCCTGGGGCCAATGATCCTTACGGCCGCCTTGTCACTGGGCGACTTCATTCATACCCGACCGCCTCGCGAGGCCATACTTGCAGCGCAGTTTTTCATTGGCTGCGGAATTGGTGTGAAATTCGTAGGTGTCACATGGGTCGAACTACGCCGGGTAGTGGCAGCGGGCTTCGCCTATGTCATTGTCCTTGCCGTCCTGGCAGCCGCTTTCACCGCCGTTGTCACCACCTTGGGACTGGGCCAACCTGTCGAGGCGTTTCTGGCCTTCGCGCCCGGTGGGCAGGCAGAGATGACGGTGCTGGCCATCGTCTCGGGCGCGGATTTGGGCTTTGTGATCACCCACCATCTGACAAGGATCGTGCTGGTGATCATCGGTGCGCCCATCGCCGCAAATCTTATTCTGCGTTGGTCCAAACCTCGGGGTTGATCATGTGGATCGGAGCGCCTTCGGCATAGGCGTTCACCTGATCGAAAATATCCGCGAATTGCAGGTCGAACTCGTCTTCAGTGACAAAGCCGATATGTGGGGTCGCGATCAGGTTGGGATGTGACAAAAGCGGGTCGGTCGGATCAATCAGTGGCTCGGAATCAAACACATCAATCGCCGCTTTGCCGGGGCGACCGACGTTCAGCGCCTCAAGCAAAGCACCAGGTGCGATCAGCCCGGCTCGCGAGGTGTTCACAAACAGCGCCTCCGGCTGCATCTGTGCGAAATCCGATGCGGTGATGATCCCGCGCGTATCCGGTTTCAAGCGCACATGGACCGAGACAACATCGCTGCTGCCAAAGAACGCTTCACGGCTGGGCGCGACCTGTGCGCCATCCGCCTGCGCACGCGCCCGGCCTTCTACGGATGACCACCAGACCACATTCATCCCAAAGGCCTCGGCATAACTTGCAATGGCGCGAGCAATGCGGCCATAGCCATAGAGCCCCAACTGACGCCCCCGCAGCGTCTTGCCCACGCCCGCCTGCCAGTGCCCTGCTTTGACCGAGGCCATTTGTGCGGGCAAATCCCGCATCCCGACCATGATTAGCGCCCAAGTAAGTTCAGCTGCAGCATAAGACGGCGTTCCGCCGTGCATGTTTGAGCACAGCAGCACGTCTTGATCTGTACAGGCTTCGACATCGACATGCGGATAAACGCTGCGCTGGCTGATAAGTTTCAGGTTTGGTAATTTCTCCAGCAAAGCGCGGGTGACTTTGGTACGTTCGCGGAACAGGACAAGCACCTCCGCGTCATGCAGTCGTTCGGCCAGAGTGTCAGTTTCTTCGACATGATCCGTCCATAACGTCACCTCATGACCGGTGAGTTTCTCAAAACAAGGCAGGCCACGCAGCGTGTCAAACCAGTCATCAAGAATGTGGACCTTCATCGGCTTTCTATACCCTGCTCGGTGTTCAGTTTTCTTGGCGTCGGCACAAAATGACATGTGTTGAGAGCGGAAAGTGCATTGCGGACCCGTTCGCTTTGATCCAGCAGATGGTTGAACTGCTCATCGCAGCCAGCAATCGGTGTCGGGTAGTCCGCGATGTCCCGCCGTAGGGCCAACTGCGCCAACATGAGTTCCTGACGCGCGATATCGAGGCATTCCGAGTAGTTGTCCATCGTGTCCCTCCCACTATGTATACAATAGTATACTATTTGGGTTGCACTTGATCAACTCCCGTTCCAAACAGACTCAGGCACATAAACATGCCCGTCCGCCAACTTGCGCGCGGTCCGCACCAAACCCGCCGCGTTCACTGTGAACCCGTCGGTGGTGGAAAAATCCACCAACACGTCGATATTGCCCGAGGCGTGTTCCAGAACGACTTCAGCCGGGCTGTTCGTGGGGCGATCCAGCAAACCGTCGGCGACGGTTCCGGGAGTCAAAGCGCAAGACGCCATGCATTGCGCGCCGGTGACCGCCATGGTCGGGTGGGTTTTCCACGGCATGAAATACCGCACTGCGAGCGTTCCGCCTTCTCTGGCCGGAGCAACAAGGCCGAACTTAGGGGTGACCGATTTGGACACATCCCCCATACCCATCCGCTGCCCTGCTTCGATCCTAACGGCCTCCATCCGGTCAAAGAACGCGCGGTTTGCGTCCAGCTCATTGGCGCTCTCATAGCCCGTCAATCTGAAGTCTGTGGCGCGGGCGATAGCCATCGGCATAGCGACATCCATGCAGGTCAGTTCGACGCCCTGAACTGCATCGCGCAGGTTGCCCGTAGGCAGGAACGCTCCGGTGGCCGAGCCCACCACGCCCATGAAACTCAACTGCACCGGCGCTGAATGACCGGGAACGCCGGCGATCTCCGCATCACCCTCATAGGTCAATTCGCCCCCGGGTGTATTCACCTTGGCCACGATCCGAGCCCCAGTGTTGACGGCCCGAATGCGAACTTCAGTTTCATCACCCTGCGGTTTGAACAAGCCCATCTCGATGGCAGCAGGGGCAACGCCAGACAGGATATTGCCGCAAGTGGGTTTGAAATCGACCAGCTTGTCCTCGACCGAGACCTGCGCGAAGAAATAGTCGATATCGGCCCAGTCATCCTCGCCGACCGACAGCATCGCGACCTTTGTGGTCACCGCCGCGCCGCCGCCGATGCCGTCGATGTTCAGCGACTGCCCGGACCCAAGAGCGGCGATCAGCACCTCGGCCAGCGCGTCCAGATCCTCAGGCAAATCCGAGCGGCGGAAATACGGGCCTTTCGACGTGCCGCCACGCATCAAGATATAAGGGATTGCGGTTTGAGTCATTTTGAACCCCTCACTTCAACGGCCAGGGCAGGCTGACCATGTCCTGCAACAGACCTGGCGGGAAATCGCGGTTCAGAGCGCCCGCCATCAGGCACATGAACCCGATGCCGCAGGCGGTCAGGATCAGAGTCATCTGCCAGCTGGACCCGGCGCGGATACGGAGAAAGGCGATCAGGAACCCTATCAGGGCGAGGATGAAGCCCACCACCCACGTGGCCGCGATCATACTGGCGAACCACGCCAGAGTGGACCACAGACCGTGGGGTGCGCTGGCGTCTTCACCGGCGATTTCCTTGTCGGAAAAGATCACGTCGCCTTCGGGACGTCGCATCATCTGGATCAGAAGGATCACGCAACAGAATAGCGAGACGCTGCCGATAACCAGCGGGATGATCTTGTCGGTCATATTGTAGTCGGGGATCATGTTGGCGTTGACCAATGCGACGATCAGATAGGCCATGATCACCAGCAGAAAGATAAGCGGCGCGCGTTTGGTACCGGCCTGAACATCACCCTCGGCCATGATCATCTTGGCCTGCCGGATACCCAGAATGACCGAAACAACCGTGACCACGATCAGCACGATGACGATAGGGCTGAAGACATATTCCATCCCCTCGCCAAAGCTTTTGCGGAACCGGAATGAGGCGATCTGGAACGCCTGATTGGTGAACTTCTCAACCGGGTTCGACAGAACGAAACCGATCAGGAAGGCCGGGCGCGACCAGTCGAAACGGCGTAAAAAGATGCCGATCAGGCCGATCACGAACAGGGCCAGCAAGTCTTCGAAGTTTTGGCCGGATTGGAACGCCGCAAAGCTGATCAACATGAACAGGAACGGCGCCAGATAGGTGAAGCGGATCGTGGTCAGCTTGGCGATCCCGCCCGATGCCGCGATGCACAGGATGGTCCCGACGACGTTGGCCAACGCCAGCAGCCAGACGATCGAATAGGTGATGTCGAGATTGTCCTTGAGCATGCTCGGACCGACCTCGATATCGCCTGACCCCAGCAAAGCCACCGCGCCGATGAAGATCGCCATCGAGCCTGAACCAGGGATGCCAAACAGCAGAGTTGGCACCAGCCCTCCACCCTCTTTGGCGTTGTTCGAGCTTTCCGGGCCGATGACGCCGCGCACTTCGCCTTTGCCGAAATTGCTCTTGTCCTTGGTGGATTGCACCGAGTGACCGTAGGCGATCCAGTCGACAACCGAGCCGCCGAGGCCGGGAATGACTCCAACAATCACGCCAATGATCGAACAACGCACCGACAGCCATATATTTGCGAACCAGTCTTTGACGCCGTCCAGCCAACCGGCGCCCAGTGAGGCCCCGTTGGCAATCGACCGATCTTGACGCAGCAGCGATACGATCTCGGGCACCGCAAAGATACCCAGGCCAACGATGACCAGCTTCAAACCGTCCGTCAGATAAGGAATGTCGTAAGTTGCCATGCGCAGCGAACCGCCTGCATCCGCCTCACCAATCGTGCCGACCATCAGGCCCAGACCGGCGGCGGCGACTCCTTTCAGCGGGATCCGCCCGGCCAAAATGGCGACCATCGACAGGCCGAGAATTGTGATCATCAACATCTCGGGCAGGCCGAAGGCCAGAACGATGGGTCGCGCGATAAGTATGAACATGGTCAGGAAGGTCGCGCCGACGAGCCCTCCGAATAGGGACGAGGAAAAGGCTGCTGACAAGGCCCGTGCAGCCTCGCCCTTTTTCGCCATCGGAAAGCCGTCCAGCACGGTGGCCTGCGAAGCAGAACTGCCGGGGATGCCCATCAAGACGGACGCAAACGTGTCCGAGGTCGGCACCACCGCGACCATCCCGATCATCAGCGCCAGACCAAGGATCGGGTCCATTCCGAACATGAAAGGCAACAGCAGGGACAGACCGGCAATACCGCCAAGCCCCGGAAAGACGCCCACAGCCAGCCCCATGACGACGCCGAGAATGAGATACCCCAGAACGATGGGTTGCAGGATCAAACCCCACGCGTCACCAAGCGCAGGTAGAGCGGTGGCGAAAACCTCCATAGCGGCCGCCTTTCATAAACTGTTTTGTATGTAGAGAAACGCGCGCCCTTCGTTGGGCGCGACGACGTGTCAGCTTAGTTCAGCTCGACGCCGTAGGCCTCTTTCAGCCAGTTCAGGACGTATTGCTTGGCATTGTCATCCACATTGGTCGCCGTCTGCAGAGCAGATTTCGAGCCGTCGCCGACGAACACCGGATACTTGCCGACGTGCTTCGAGGAGATATCAGCAAAATCACCCCGCTCGGTCACTGCTTGAAACGCTGCGGTATAGGCGTCGACGACCTCTTGCGGCGTGTCACCGGGCAGGAAGGCCAGCTTTTGAACCGGGAAACCTGCCACGAAGAAGGCTTTCCATGCGTCCCATGCCTCACCACTGGTTTCGCAGCCATCGGTGGCCTCGCAGACCTCCTTGAAAGTCGGAATGCCCGGGAAGGTCGGGTCACGAACGATATTGCCATCAGCATCCAATGCGCCCCAAGTCATCATGGGAACGGCCTGACCGGCTTCGACCAGCGGGACCGAACCACCCAGATAGCCCGAGGACGTCTGGTAATCGATATTGGCTTCACCACGTTCAAACATCAGCCGACCATCCCCGCGGCCTTTGATCCCAAATACCGGTTCCACATTCATACCCAACATCTGCCAGGCCAGCAGAGGCACAAGGTCCAAACGGGTTGCACCCTGCGAGCCGTAGATGAAATTGGTGTCCTTCAGCGCATTGGCAGAGCCGTCAAACTTGGCTCCGTCCTCGGCGTTCAGATACGCAACACCACCCGTTCCAGATGCCATTACCGGAATCCAATCGTTGTATTCATAGCGTACGCGGGGATCGCTCAGCAGATACGGGAACTGAGTAGACCCGGACGTGCCAAACAACAGGGTACCGTCATCATGGCTTTTTTCCTGAAACCAGTTCGCGCCTTTGGTTGATCCCGCGCCCGGCATGAACTTGACCACCACAGTCGGCTGACCGGGCAATGCCTCGGATAATAGTGGCGCGAAGAAGTTGGCCCATTTAGCCGACCCGCCCGTTTCCGAGAACGGAATGACCCATTCGATGGTCTTGCCCGAGAAATCGACCTCGGCAGCGGCAGGTGCAGCGAATCCGGCAGCGGCGATCAGCCCCACGACGGCACGACGAGTGAAGTTGGAAATGGCCATTGGTTCCTCCCTGTTGACCAGACAACCACGTCGGCGCCCTCCGCGCCACCGTGATTGCAATTAGAACTGCGGGGTTGATTCCCCCTCCCATCTGGCAATCATGGGGCGCCAACCTTGCGCGAAACTTGCGGGAGACCTGATGCGGATCGTCATCGTCGAGGATAATGAGACCCTTGCCAACGCCATTGCCTATCGCCTGCGGGATCGGGGCCATGCCGCTGACGTGCTGACAGATGGCGGCGCGGCCGATTTGTATCTGGAGCAAGAAGGCGCAGATCTGATCGTTCTGGACATCAACCTGCCGGGTCGGTCTGGGCTTGAGATTTTGCGGTCCCTTCGCAACCGGGGTGACAGCGCGCCCGTCATCCTGCTGACCGCGCGCACCGAGACCAGCGACCGCGTTTCGGGTCTGGATATGGGCGCCGACGATTACTTAGTGAAACCCTTCGAGATGGATGAACTCGAGGCCCGCATCCGTGCCCTGTCCCGCCGCAAACAACTGGATTACGGTGCGCGCGAAACGATCGGAGACCTGGAATTCGACCGCACCGCCCGGCAGGTGAGCGCAAAGGGCCAAGTTCTCGATGTGCCGCGTCGGGAAATGGCTGTGCTTGAATGCCTGCTGGAACGTCGCGGCAGGATCGTCCCCAAAAGTCAGTTGATCGACTACGTCTACGGCGTGGGAGCCGATGTCGACGATTCGGCCGTCGAGCCGCATGTGTCACGACTGCGAAAACGCCTTCAGAACCTTGGCATCCGGATCAAGACCGCCCGTGGCCTTGGATATCTGCTAGAGGTGCAGAAGTGATCCGGCACGGCTCACTCAGGCTCAGGCTTTTCATTCTGATCCTGACGCCATTGGTGCTGCTCGCAATCCTGCTTGGATACTGGCGCTACACGGTTGCTCAACAAACGGCACAGGAGCTTTTTGACGACAGCCTATTGTCCGCCGGTCTGGCCATTTCTCGCGATGTGGCGGTGTCAGAAGGCGATGCCCTGTCGCCCACCACGCGCAGCTTGATCCGCGACGCATCGGGCGGAGAGATTTTTTATCACGTGACCGGACCCGGTGGCATCTACGTCACAGGGTATGCATACCCTCCGGCCGCTGCAAACCCGTCTGAGCAAGACGCGTACCAGCCGAGGTTTTTCGAGGCGATCTATCGGGATGAGCCGGTGCGCGTACTGAAAATGACCGAGCGCGTCACACTTGATAACCTTGTGGGCGATGCGACAGTAACAGCTTGGCAACGCGTTGCGGATCGCAACGCCTTTGCCAACGAACTGTCGATCCGCGCCGCGATCCTGATGGGTATCCTGCTGGCCACCCTTGCTGTTGTCGTGTGGTTCGGCGTCGCGCGAGGGCTGCGGCCCTTGCTGGATTTGCAGGATGCGATCGACCTACGCTCACCTGACGACCTGAGCGAAATCAAACGCCCGGTCCCGGTCGAGGTTCATGGCATTGTTCAGACCTTGAACCGGCTGTTTGGACAGGTCGAGCACAGCATCAACGCCCATCAGGTGTTTATCTCAGAAGCCGCGCATCAGCTGCGAAATCCGGCGGCAGCGGTCCAGTCCATGGCCGAGGCGTTGCGGGACGCAAAATCGGATGAGGACAAGGACAAACGGATTATCGAGCTTGTGTCGGCAGCGAAAAACTCCGCCACGGTGGCCGAGCAGCTATTATCGTTGGAGCGGTTGCGGCAACCTACGCATCAGGATCAGATGGACAAGATTGATTTCCGTGCGGTTGTGGAAGAAGCCTGCGCTGACATGGGTGTACAGATCCTCGCAAAAGGGATCGAGTTTGATGTTACGATGCCGGACTCGACAATTCCGGTTTCAGGAGATCAGGTTTTTTTAACTGAGGCCATCAAAAACCTGCTGGACAACGCAGTTAAGCACGGTGGGACTAAGTTGAGCCAAATTTCAGTCGCGCTGCGTTCTGATGGCGAGAACGTAAAGCTTACCGTATCCGATGACGGAACCGGCCTTTCACCCGAACAAAGCGAAGCCGTTTTCAGTCGATTTTCGCAGCTGGAATATTCCGAAGGCAGCGGTTTAGGGTTGTCGATTGTCTCAGCTGTAGCGAAGCGCCACGGAGGAGTGGCCGCGATCAACCAAGTCGAAAAAGGAGCAAGCGTCACGCTTCAGCTTCCCATAGCCCTGTAGTTTGTTTCAATTTCTGCTCGGAACCCGAAACCTGTCACAATCAAAGAGAGTTTTTCGATTACAGCGAATGACCGGTTTCCACCCCAGGTGCCGGGCACGGTGGTCTTGATACGTCTTCACCGGACTTTGAAGCCTTTTGCAGCGAAATGGCGCTTGGTCCCGCTGCCCTGCCATCTGAGAAGCGCGTGGGAAGGTCCGGTTTGCGTGGTTTAGAGCCTTCTGCGCGAGCAAAAACTCAAAGTGCAGTTAAGGTCCGGTTGGGGCTCATAGTACCAATTCGGGCTTGTCGCAGAGAAGGGCAGATGCGAGCCTATCGCTGACCGCTAAGTAAACTCCAGGTCTCTGTTTTTGTGAGTGTTCTGGTTTTCGTGTCGGCAGTTCGATAAGTAGCGACAAGTTAAGACAAGAGTAGACAAATCATGGTGCCAACCAGATGACCGAACGTGCTCAACCGTTATTGGCGACGCTGATTGATGCCGACAACGTACCAGCCAAATTTGCGGAAGCAATTCTCAAGGAGGTCGCTTCAATAGGCGAACCCGCGCTTAGACGAGTTTATGGCGATTGGACCAGTAGTCGGTTGAAAGGTTGGTCCGAGGTAATCTTATCGCTGGGTCTTGTTGCACACCAGCAGACCGCCAATACGTCGGGTAAGAACGCATCCGATATTGGTCTTGTGATAGATGCGATGGACATCCTACATGGAGGTCGGTTCGACGGGTTTGTCTTGGTTTCTTCCGACAGTGATTTCACCAGTTTAGCCAATCGTCTCAGAGAGGATGGCTTAATGGTGATTGGCATCGGAGAGAAAAAAACTCCGGAGCCACTTCGGAACGTGTGCAACCGGTTCATTTTTATTGAAAACCTTGTAGCAGACGAAGGCGAAGCCAAGAAACTAGCTTCTGCAAAGGAGCAGCCCCAAAAAGCGGCAAAGTTACTCTTGGATGCCATGGCACGTATCCAACAAGATGACGAGTGGTTTCACCTTGGGCAACTTGGCCAGTCAGTAGTCGCTGCACATCCAGATTTTGATGCTCGGACCTACGGAAAGGGAAAACTGAGCGATCTCGTAGCTGCGATCAAAGGCTTCGAAACGAAGAGACAGGGCAACAGCCTCTTCGTTCGTTACGTCCAGCCAAGGGCAAAGTTCTGAGAATATCCACTTACCTTCAACCAGACTGACCGTTTTGTCCCGCACACTTTCAGTTTCTTGCGTTCTTGATTTTGCGGTTGCAGCGAATGGCAGGAATGGCGGGCCGCACCGCGGCGCAACCGCGGGTGGATGAACTGTGGCTAAGGGCCGTCCACGAGGGCCGAAATATAGTAGGCATTCGATCTGATGTTTAACCACCTCCAACTGCGGTTGTGAGCGGTCTTTGTAGCAGCGCCGTGATATCCCGCCATCGAACCATCTTCCATACGTGAGCGATCATTCAAGACAAAGGGCGACAGTGAAAGCTCGGTCAGGCCTCAGCTATGATGGTTTCATCTGCGAATGCTGCAACTCTCTCAGCAGCTTCCAGGGCACCTTCGAGAAATCCGCCGTACCCGCGTGCGGTTTCGGTTGAGCAGAAATGGACACCTCTTTCCGCAAGGCTGCCAAGGACAGAAGGCAAACCGTAGCTTGGGTGAAAGCGAACCGGGACGTGATCCTGCGCGCGGGAGATTTCCGCGATTGTGGCCCAATCCTGCAGTTCCAGATCAAGGGGCTGCGCCATTTTGGGGCCAAACATGGCCGTGAGTTGCGCCAGGGCCTGATCCATCATGGTGTCCTTGTGTGCCTCGCGCGTGTCGGCGGGATTGCCGACGAAACCGAACAGAGCGTAGGGGCCGCCCTCCATGGGAGACGCGTCGTGGATTTCGACCATGGGGCCGCGATGGCTCATGGCGTCACCTGATAGCCCGGCGTTGCGCCAATGGGGCTCATCGTAAACCGCGAGGATCTTGGCCTCCCCGGCCATCCAGGTCGGGATGTTCTTCAGGGCCTGAAGCTGAGCCGCATCTAGCGCCGGCTCGAATGTGACGGTATCCGCAATCACCCGCGGCGGGATGGCCAGCATGATCTGCCGGGCTTCAACGGTATAGGCCGTGCCGTCATGATCGAGAAGTGCGGTGATCTTACCGGGAGAATGCCGGACCGATCTGAGGCTGGTTTGCGTCAGGATGTGACCGGCATCCAGAGATCCGGCAAGCGCCTTGATCATGGCGCCCATGCCCCCGGCAAGTCGGTAGGACCCCTGCATCGACGCATAGCCGCGGGCGCGGTGAACCGCCCCGGATTGGTCCTGATACATCTGATCGCCGGTTGAAGACTGTTCGAACACCGGGATTCGGAAACGCCGCGCGAGCGCAGCCATGCGCGGCTGGCCAGGCCAGAACCAGGCCGGCCCAAAGTCGAACTTTCCGCCCGAGAGCTCTTTGGTCAGGATGCGCCCGCCAAGGCGATCCTGCGCCTCGATCAGTAGGAAATCTGTGCCCTGGCGTGTCAGGTGATCAGCAAGGGCGAGGCCGGACAGGCCGCCACCAACAATAAGAGTGTCGGTTTGCATCAGAATGCCTCCCCCATGGGTCTGAGATCCAGCTCGTGGGTCCAGGTGGATTGCGGCTGGCTGGCCAGATCAAGATAAACCTTTGCGATATCGGCGGGTTTCATCATCCGCGCCGGATCCATCTTGTGCAGATCCCGACTGGCCCTGGTGTCGACGATCCCGTCCAGGATCACATGCACCACATGCACGCCTTGCGGCCCGTATTCGCGAGCCAGGGATTGGGTCAATGCCCGCAAACCTGCCTTGGCCGAAGCGAAGGTGGCGAAATTCTTGCCGCCGCGCAGGCTGGCCGTGGCACCGGAGACGATGAAAGTGCCGCCCCCGGTATCAACCATTGCGGGCAGAACCCGGTGTGCCAGGTTGACCGTTGACAGGACCATGGCCCGCCAGGTCGCTTCGAAATCCTCGATGCTTGTTTCCTCGAACGGCGCGATCACGAGTTTCGCGGTGTTCTGAACAACAAGTTTCGGCGCGCCATGGGTGCAGATGATGTTGCGCAGCTTGGCCTTTGTGTGTTTCGGATCCGCCAGGTCGACTTGCAGAATTTGGTCGGCACCCGACGGGATCGTCTGGTTCAGGCCGAAAGCCGTGTAGCCTTTCTGGTTAAATTCCGAAACCAGCGTCTGCCCAAGTCCGGGACCCGCACCGGCGACGATTGCAAGTGGTTTGCCCATGGTCCTATCCTTTTCCAGGGATGACCGGCGGTTCTGCCAGGTGGTCGGATTTGACCCATAGACGGGCACCTTCCGGCCCGGCCGTGGCATCGAGCTCCATACCCGGCGGCAGACGCAGCCACGAGTTTTTCCCGAAGACATCTCCGCCTTCGGTAAAGCTGCCGTCGATCACCAGTGCCTCGAACCCCTTGTGACCGGTCACGTTCACATGTGCCGATGCGTCCCAGATCTCGATTCGGACCCGTTCACGGGAATCCTCAAAGAGCGGGATTTCGGATATGCCATCTGCAACCGGGCGCGGGTCCTGCGCGTTTGTGTCGATTGTCAGCTGTGTGCGGTCCTCCGGGTCGAACTGCCAAAGCTTGACCAGGATCGTTGCCCCGTCCGCCGCGCTTGGCGTATGCGACGTGGTCGGCGGGTTGCGCACATAGGTGCCGACGGGAAAATCCCCGTGCTCGTCCTGAAAGACGCCGTCAAGCACCAGAAACTCTTCGCCACCGGTATGGGTATGGGCCGAAAAGGCGCTGCCTGGTGCATAGCGGACAATCGTTGTTGCCCGTGCAACCTCGTCGCCGATCCGGTCGAGCATGCGACGGTCGACACCCTTCATTGGCGAGGGGACCCAGGGCTCGTTCTCCGAGTGGACGACAGCGCGTTCATCAAAGTTTGCATTGATTCCCATGGCTCATTCCCTTTCTCAAAGGTTGATCTTCATGCCGACGGCAATCGGCACAACCCGTTCGCCGTATTGGCGTTCCAGCGCGTTTGTCGCACGCCAACCTGTGCAGTGGCCGGGCATGATCAGGTCGATGTCGAACTGCGCAAAGTCGGCGACGGTCCGGTCGATGATCTTTTCGTTGCCACCGGCAAGGTGAAAGCCGCCGGTTAGGCCATGGATCGGCACTCCGGGGATATCCCTTTGAGCGGCATGAAGGACATTGACGATACCCGCATGGCTACAGGCCGAAAACACCACCAGCCCTTTGCCCGCGATGTTCACCGCCACATAGCGTTCGTCCATGAGCAACGGGTCGTCTTCCCAACCCGCGCCGTCTTCGGTGCGGCGGACATGACCCGGAAATCCGACCTCGTAATCCGTGACACGGGGAATTTCGCCCGAAATATAGAACATATCGTCCAGCACGCTGACCGGTTGATCCGTAACAACGGGTGTAGCCCCCTGCGCAGCCAGGGCTTCGGGCGTGGCGATTTCGCGAATTTCGATCAGTTCCCCCGATGAAAGCGGAAAGGCGCGTTTGCGGAACATCCCGGGATGCAGATAAACCGGTAACTCGCCGGTCTGGCCATCCTTGCGGATCAGGTCGATTGCCGCTGGAATGCCGCCTGCATGGTCCCAATGCCCATGCGACAGGGCGATCGCCTCGATGGCTGCAAAGGATTTGCCAAGGCGTGATGCGTTGAACTCGACGGCAAAATCCACCGGCCCGGCGTCAAAGAGCAATGTATGTTCCGTCACACCGCGCCGGGCTGTGATGATCAACGCCAAGCCGTGATTGGCACAACACTGACCGGCGCCCGAGATTTGCTTCATCCCGACGTTGTGGAGGTTGATCCACTCATGGGTGAACCCCTCGGGCACGCTGGACAGGCTGTCCGTCCGGTTGTCGATGAGAACGAGAATCTCGACACTGTCGATGGGTTGCAGATCGGCGGACATGGGACTTCTCCATTTCGAATTGCCGGGGCGGACAGGTGCCCGCCCCGACGTAAGGCGTCAGGCAGCCAGGCGCTGCTTGAGCGCTTCCGCGAGTGGTGGTGCCGACGCCGGGCTTTGGCCGGTCATCAGGGCGCCATCTTCGACCACGTTGGCCTCCCAGTTGGCTTTGCTGACGTAGGTGGCGCCACGGCGTTTCAGTTCATCTTCGAGAGAGAACAGAAGGTGATGCAGAAGCTCGATCTCACTGTCTTCGTCGTTCTTGAAACCGGTCAGGCTGAGGCCCTCAACCAGGTAGCTGCCGTCTGACTTCTTGATATCCCGCAGTATGGCCGGCGCGTGGCAGACCATCGCGACAGGCCGTTCGGATTCGTAGAACTCCCGGATCATCTTGATAGCATGGCTGTCCGACGCCAGATCCCAGATCAATCCATAACCGCCGGGTACGAAAAGCGCATCGAAGGTCGAATAGTCGATCTCGCGCAGTTTGCGGGTATTCTGTACCGCGAACATGGCCACCGGATCGTTGAAGAAGCGGTCAGTGTTTTCGGTAGTGAACGGAGCCTTCATCGACAGCAGGTCAATCGGCGCGTTGCCGCCTTTGGGCGAGGCAAAGACAACCTCATAGCCCGCTTCCGTCAGGACGTAATACGGGGTTGCGACCTCTTCGAACCAGGTGCCGGTTTGCTTGCCCGAGATGCCCATTTCGTCAACGGACGACATGACCAGCAAGACGCGTTTTTGTTTGTTTCCAGTAGCCATCAGCGTGATCCTTTCATCAATATCTATCTATCACTAGGTAGATAACAGTTAGAAGTTGATTCCTGGGCTGTCAACGTTTATCTATCAATCGGTAGATTGGAGGTAGTCATGCCACTGACAATGAAAGAAAAAATTCTCATCGCCGCCGAGAAACGCGTGCGCAGCGCGGGCTTTTCGGAGATGAGTTTCCGTGACCTGGCGAACGATGTGGGAATCAAAAGTGCCAGCGTACACTACCATTTCCCCACCAAACCGGATCTCGGGGAGGCTCTCGTCACCCGCTACGCCGAGCAATTCAAGGCAGAACTGGACAAGATTGACCTGAACGATCTGCAAACCGCTCTGGACTGCTTCGTTTCGCTCTACTCCAAAGCGCTTGTGCTGAACGAATCGATATGCCTTTGCGCCGTCATGGGCGCCGAGGCCATTGGACTGCCGGAAAACATCAACCAACGCACAAAAGCCTTCTTCGAGATGAACAAGGCATGGCTCCAAAATCTGCTCGTCAAGCATGGGGTCAAGGATGCCGCTGACAAGGCAAACCTCATCGTCGCCGCCCTTGAAGGGGGCATGATCGTCGCATCAGCGTCAAACGATCGATCGATGTTTGAACAGGTTGCCAAAGCTGCAATTCGCGGCGTTGGTACGATTTAGGAACAGAAGCTAGCAGTGCGTCCCATGCGCAGGGGCGGGGATCTGTTGCAAACCTTTGACTGTTGACGCTCATAAGTGCTTCGAGTGAATGGATATCGGAATATTGAAGTCGAAAATTTGCAACAGATCCCAGCGGGGTCTACACCTTCAGAACCGGGGAATACAGATCGCAAGTTTAAGTCCGAGAGGCTTCAAACGCCGCCCATGCTTTTTCGAAGGCATCGAAATCGAACCCGGTTGCGCGGGCGGGATCCAGAATCAGTTTTTCGGTTTCAAGCAATTTGATGATCGCCCGTTCAAGCTTGCCCACGACTTCGGGCGGGATAACCAGCGCACCATGACGGTCCGCGTGCACAAGATCGCCGTTCTGGATCTTCAGACCAAAGATAGAAACCGAGGTGCCGATTTTGCGCACATGTACGAACCCGTGACTGGGCCCGATTGACCCGGCAACAACCGGGAAGTTACCGGGTAGATCGCCCAGGTCGCGCATTACCCCGTTGGTCAGCGCACCACTGATGCCGAAGCCCTTGTGGATCGTCGTATTGATCTCACCCCAAAAGGCGCCGATGCAATCTGGATAATCCAAATCCTCAACCACGGTGACAGCCGGGCCGCTCCCAGTTGCCATATGCCTGTAATAATCCATCCGACGTTGGCGGATCTCCTCAGGCGGTTCTGACGGCGGGTTCACGGCGGCAATCTTCGCGGTACGGGCATATCCAACCATCGCGCCCGCATCGGGATCAGAACATAACATCGTGCCCCGGGTGAATTCATTGAATCCGCGCTTGCCCTGCGCCACTTCGATTGCGTTACAAACAGTCGGCGTGTCGATCTTTTTCAGCAGGTCCAGCAAGGATTGGTTCATATCAACTCCAGCCAGCGGATCAAAGCCGCCGTTGTTTGTCGCGGTTGTTCCAGTGTCGGCAGGTGGCCGGCGTTTTCTATGATTTCCAACCGGCTCTGTGGCATCAGATCGTGCATCAATTCATGCCTTGAAACAGGGCACAGGGCATCGTCGCGCCCGCAGAGAATGAGTGCTGCGTCGGTGAAGTTGCGCAGAGTGTTGCTCTGGTCAGGGCGATCACGCAGAGCTTTAGATTGATTGACAAAAACGTCCGGGCCAAGATCCATGGCCATATCCATGCACAGGTCCAGAATGGCGGCGCGGCGCGGACCTTCAGTCAGGTAGTTCGGTTTCATCTCTTCGGCCATGACCTTGCGTAGGTTGCCACGTCCGACCGCATCGATCTGAGGGCCGCGCCTGGCTTTGACCTCGTCCAAATCAGCAAGCGGGTTCGTGTCCATCAACGCCAAACCAGCCACACGGTCCGGTGCCTGACGCAGGATTTCCATCCCCACAATGCCACCCATCGAGAGTCCCGCCAGAGCAAAGCGTTCGGGCGCATAGGCTAACACATCGGCGGCCAGCGCCTGCATTGTGTCCTGTCCTCCGATTGGTGCGCACAGGATCGGGTATTTGCCTGACAAAGCGTCAATCTGCGGTGCGAACAACCGCGCATCGCACATCATTCCGGGCAGGAGGATAAGCGGCGTCATTTGACCAGGGCAGCCCCTTCGGCAAGCGCGCCCAGCTTGGCGTAGGCGATATCCGGATCTACCGCACCAAAGCCCGCAAAGGTGCCAAAGCCGCAATCTGATCCGGCGATTACACGCTCATTTCCAACTATGTTCGTAAACCGCTCGGTACGCTGAGCAATCAGTTCCGGGTGTTCGACAAAATTCGTCGTGGTGTCCACCACACCGGGCACAAGAACCTTGTCACCCGGAATTTCACCCTTGCGGTCACGGAACACCGTCCATTCATGCGCGTGTCGCGGGTTAGAGGTTTCGAACAGCACATAGCGCGATTTGGTCGACATCAGCGTCGAAAACACCTTGTCCATGCCGATGTCGCAGCAATGCGGCCCCTCGTAGTTGCCCCAGCAGATATGGACACGCACTTTGTCAGATGGGACATTCTGCAATGCGTGGTTCAATGCCTCAACATGCATGTTGGCGATTTTCACGAACTCGTCGTCGGACAGATCGGTGAACAGCATATGGCGCGACAGGGCCAGATCGGGGCAGTCCAATTGCAGATCCAGACCCGCACCAACGATGGTCTCATATTCTTCCTTCATCGCATCGGCCAGCGCGGCCAGATAGGCCTCGCGCGTCGGATAGAAATCATTTTGCAGAAACAGGGAAATAACTCCGGGGCTGGCGGCGTTCATAAAACCGCGCTCGACCCCGTGCTCGGCCATCGCGGCTTTGAGATTGTCGATGTCCTTCTGCAGCTCACCTTGCCCTTTTGAGCGCACCTCGCCCACACACATGGGTCGAGCATACTGGGGCGTTCCACCGTCATCGGCCAATCGTTGCAGAAAGCCCGGAAACATCTTGAGGTCAGCTGGCGCATTGCGCGCGCTGTCACCTGCAAAGCCGGTATAGCGGTCCTTGACGTAAGTGGCGTAAGAGATCTTTGAGGTCTCACCGTCCGAGGCGATATCTACCCCAGCCTTGACTTGTTTCCGCACGGTTTCGGACACGGCCGCGGTCATGCAGGCGTCAAATGCAGCCTGATCGAACGGTTCCTCTCGCTCGCGAGCAAAGATGAAGTCAACGACCTCCTGATTTCGTGGCAGACTTCCCACATGGGTGGTTGAAACGCGGGTCATGTTAGGATCTCCATTCAAATCTAGGTCCATCGCCGGGCCGGAAAGCCGGCGATGGATGTGCTGCGCGCGCCCCGATTGAAACCGGGACGTGTAATTTCGGCGTTATTCTCCTGTCCAAGTCGCCCCAGCAGGGTCGTCGGTTGCGGTGATCCGGTACAGACCCGCTTGCCCGGTCATAGACGGTTCAGCGCTGTAGCTTTCACCGGGCAGAACCAGAGCGGTATCACCGTTGGACAGGGTAACCTCGACCTCATTGATCTTGATGCGCCAATGGCCACTCGCCGGCATCAGAACCACGGGTTTGTCCGCCTTGACCAGTTCAGCCACAGCCGAACCGCGCGTCAAAAAATCAACCTCGAAACCGGGCTTGTCTTTGATCAGGCCATTTTCACCGATCACAACCGCAGGTTTGTCCGCCGCCAGCGCCATCAGGTCCCAGTAGCGAGCGACGTATTTGCCGATCACCGCATCAACGGGAACCTCAGGGTAGGCTTTCAGCTCTTCCTCGGTCAGTAGCGGCATCGGCTGCACATAGTGTGGCAGTTCCTCACCCTTTTTGCTATCGTAAAGGACGCCGTTATTGCCCAACATCAGGCCATGGGCCTGCGCATCCTGAATGACTTGCGGAGCCCAGGTCACGCCGCCACCGGCATCGTCGCCACCAAGCATCGACATGATCATCCCATAGTCCTGGCCGACATTCTCGAAGCCGCGGAAGATCCCGGTCGGGATGTTGAAGATGTCGCCTTCTTCGGCGATGAACTCGCCAGCCGTGCCATAACGACCCCAGAAGAACCGCCATCGACCTTTAGCAACAAAGAACACCTCGGCGGTGGTGTGGCTGTGCAGCGAGTTGCGGCATTTCGGCGGTTGACCCGCTGCACCGATGTTGAACCCGATCTTGTCGGTGATGTGGACGTGCTGATCCGGGCTTTCGCTGACCCCACCGCCAATGATGGTAAAATTTTCTTTCTGGTTCGAGCCCGGAGTGTGCGCGTCGATGAACGCGGTTTTACATGGCTTCAGTTCGCCATAACGGACGATGCGGCTTTCGATGGTACTCATATCTTTTCTCCTTTTGATTTGGGTTTGATCGGATCAAACCAAACCACCCGGCGGACGATTGTTCAGTCGCCGGGCGCGCAGGCTGGCGCGATGGGCGTGGTACCGCCGCAACGCCTGCCCGGCATCCAGATTTGAGATACGGTGCGACATTCTAGAGATCGCCGGTTTTCAGAAGAATCTGTTTCCAGATCGAGGTTTCGTCAAACAAGGTGTATTCCTTGCGCAGACCCCATGGACCGAACTCGGCCTGGCTGATGCCCAGCACAAAGACCTCGGCCCCTGTGGGCACGCCGAACACGCCCCAGCCGTCATGTGTGCCATGCAAAGACCAGCGGATCGCGGCGCGCGGCGGCATCATCGGGTCGTCACGGCCGATCTGGTGGTGGATCTTGAATTCGGCACGTGGGAACGCCGCGCGCAGGCCCATCCAGAACCGATCAACCGGCCCCCAACTGTGGCCGGTCTTGCCCCCGGGATATTCTGACAGAACAGCGCGGTCGTATTCAGCCTCGATCACCCTCATATCGGCATTCATGATCCGGGTCAGGATATCCGCGTATTTCTGGCCCCATTCATTGTCATTGCCACGGCCTTTATAGGGGCCGGGCTTATCGTTCGCCGGTGTGAAAGGTTGCACGCAGGCGTCAGCCCCACCTTCGCGCGCGATCAGATCGCGGGCATATTCCTTGGGGTCCCAACCCATCTGCTGCACGATCGCGCTCTGGTCGCGGATGAGCCACTCATCGTTGATCTGGTTGTTGATGGCGTGGCAGTCGGCTAAAATGCGGTAGACCAGTTTCTTGCCGGTCGCCTTGCCATACACACCGTCACCCAGATGGGTCGCTGTGGACAAAAGGCGATGCGACGACAGCATGCCCTCTTCCGGCGTTCCCGACCAGATCACATCCTCACCCAACAGCGTTCGATCAGGAAACTCCGCCAGAGTTGCCATAGTGGCAGCAATGACATTCTGGTTTCCGACAACCACCGACCCAGGTGACCGCACGACGATGTCCAGGGCGTAATAGTCGTGCAGTGTGGCAATGCCACGATCTTCCCAGATTTCCTTGGTAATCCCGATTATGTAGTCGGGGAAATCTTTGAACTTGGGATCAAATCCCTTCATGTCTTCCATCCTTCAGGTATGCGGGCGGAGCCGCGCACAATTAGCGGTCCGTCAATCTCGACCCGACGAGGACCGGCATCGGGGTCCTCGATCTTGCCGAGCAGAATATCGACAGTTTCGGTGACCATGCGATTGGCGGGCTGTCGAATGGTGGTCAGGTTGTATGCTGGCCATGAGGCGACAGTGACATCGTCATACCCGATGACCGAAACGTCGCCTGGAACATTCAGCCCCAATTCGAACCGCAGCGTGTCCATCACGGAAACGGCCATGTGATCGTTGGCGACAAACACCGCATCAGGCGGATCGGCTTCGAACATCCGCAGCGTGGCTTGCCGGGCTTCTTCCGTCGAAAAGTTTCCTACTTCGCGGGCGTGCAGCGTAACCCCGGCTTTCTGCAAGGTCGCAACAAACCCTGTTTCGCGGTCACGCTGGGTCGAAGCTCCTTCCCACCCGGCGATATATCCGATCTTTTGGTGCCCAGCTGCCAACAAGAACTCGGCAGCCTTTCGACCACCGGCAACGTTGTCAGATGTAACTGACGACATCGCCGTGTCGTCTTGTGCCCGATTGAACAACACCATCGGTATACCGGCCGTTCGGCAGCGGTCTGACAAATCCGAGGACAAAGCCACCGAAGCGGCGATAATCCCTTCGACCTGAAAGTCGAGTATTTCCTCGACCACATTGTCGATGTTTCCAGATTCATGCGAGGCCATGAATATCAGCACGTGGTATCCACGTTCCTGTAACGTGTTTGTCAGCTTCTCCAGCGCCTCGGGATAGAACTGGTTGTTCAGATAGGCCACGACAAGCCCGATGATCCGGCTTTTCCCGGACACTACAGCGCGGGCCAGAACGTTCGGGCGATAGCCCAGTTCCTTGGCCGCCTTGCGCACCTTTTCAACGGTTTTTTTCGACGCAGACGCGCCGGGGGTGAACACACGGCTGACCGCAGATTGGCTGACCCCGGCGAGACGGGCAACTTCCAGTGAGGTAACTTTTTGTGTCGCCATCAGTCTGCCGTCCAACCTCCGTCAACCATCAATGCCGTGCCCGTCACCAGCGACGATGCATCCGAGGCCAGATAAACCACCGCCCCCATGATGTCTTCAACCTCTCCGGGGCGACCCAGTTTAATCTTGTCCAGAATCCAGGCCCGCTTGTCCGGATCGTCAAAAGTCGACTTTGTCAGATCCGTCAGAATGAAGGTGGGACAAATCGTGTTAACCCGGATCTTTGCCGGTCCAAACTCAAGCGCCATCGCCTTGGTGAAGCCTTCGACCGCGAATTTCGACGCACAATAAACCGCGCGTTCGCGACCACCAACATGGCCCATCTGGCTAGAGATATTGATCAGCGAACCGGGGCGGCCAGCGTCGAGAAGGCCTTTGGCAACAGCCTGGGTCAGGAAATAAGCACCTTTGACATTGACGCCTATCACCGCATCGAAATCTTTCGGCTGTGTTTCCACGGCCTTGCTGTGTCGGGCAAGCCCAGCTGAGTTCAGCAGAATATCGAACGGCCCATTTTGCGCCACGGCTTCAGCGGTTGCCGCCACGTCCGAAACATCCAGTTCCAAAACCGTGGCAGACCAACCCTGCGCCGACATATCTTTTGCAATATCCTGAAGCGCACCAGCACGGCGCGCCGCCAAAGTGACCTCAGCACCATGTTCCGCCAGCGCCACAGCGCAGGCCATGCCTATGCCCGACGAGGCTCCGGCGACCAAAGCTCGCTTGCCGCTCAGGTCGAAACTGGGGGTGCTGGGAAAATGCGGCATATCAGACCTCGCCGACCGGGAATGGGATGGTGCCCGGTACACGTGCCTTATTGAACTCACGCAGTCGGGCAAAAACATCTACGCCCAATTGCCGATACACATCCAGCAAATCGACCAACACCCAATTCTCGCGGATCAGCCCACCTTCCAGACGCCAGAAATCAAGTGACTTCAAAGTGATCCGTTTGCCCGAAGGCGCAATCCCCATCCAGCCGTCAAGGGTGACGGTCTGGATCATGTTCGGCCAGCCGGTCACAGCGGCGTAGTCGCCATCACCAAAAAAGTGAAAGGTGATCTCGTCGGCATACTGACCACGATCGGGCATTCCGTTGAGGAAGGGAGTCTGGTGCCAGCTGCGGAATCCCGCGATACCGCGCGCTGTCCCGATCCCCGCGGGACCGTACCAGTTCATGCGCGGATGCCAGAACCGCTCCATCTCCATCACTTCGGGCCCACCCTGGCTGGGGTGTTTCTCAAGATGTTTCAGCATGTCGACGATATGATTGCACGAGGCCAGAGATTTCACCTCATCCCACGGCCCGGACACAACGCCATCCAGCGTCGCCGGGCCGGGAATGCAGAACTCCAGCCCCAGAGACGGGGCCATTGGCCAGGCATTCGCCTGCATCATGACTTCGGGAACGTCCCAGAGTGCCTGAATCTCGACAACCTTGCCATTTTCAAAGCGGTAGAATTCGTGGAACCGCATGTGGGTCAGATGCCCGGTCGGCGGGATGTCCAGCCAGGGGGCGACGAAGGTGCCGAAGTAGTGGCCGCCGCAGCCAACCCAGTCGTTGCCCTGTTCTGTCCGACCACCCATGACGATCCAATCGCGACGCTCAAGATCGGGCATGGATTTCAGAAGTGGCGCGTAACAGGTGTCATAGAGTTCCTGCGGGCCGGTCAGATCTCCGAATGGATACAACATGTGGATGGCAGCATCGGGCGCGATCACCGCCTCCAGCGCCGCTCGTACTCCGGCTTCGTCGAATTTATACATTGCCTCGCGCAGGGGCGCGATCAGGACCTTGTGGGTAGAGTGAGTATCCATTGCGAAATCTCGCATTATTTTAACTTCTTATCCAAAAAATTCTGTAGGGCCCCGGTCGAATCCCTGCGCAAGATTCGTCACGCTTACGAAGTCGCATCGGCCGTCTCGCGGTATGGTGCGCCTTCACCATAGGGCACGTTGATGCCCCCATAACGCCGGACACGGATGTTGCATTGTTCGGCATGGCCGACAAAGCCTTCCAGCATACACAGACGTGAGCCGTATTCGCCGATCATCGCTGCGGCCTCATCAGTGACGACCTTCTGATAGCTGTGGGTTTTCATGAATTTGCCGACCCAGAGCCCGCCGGTATAGCGCCCGGCCTTTTTGGTCGGCAGTGTATGGTTGGTACCGATCACCTTGTCGCCGTTGGCCACGTTGGTGCGCGGACCAAGGAACAGCGCGCCATAGCAGGTCATGTTTTCCAGGAACCAATCGTCGCGATCTGTCATGACTTGAACGTGCTCGGACGCGATGTCATCGGCCACTTGAAGCATCTCGTCATAGGTGTCGCAGACGATGACCTCGCCGTATTCCTCCCAACTGACCTTGGCAGTGCCGGCGGTGGGTAGGATCTCGAGGATACGGTCGATCTCGCTCAGTGTCTCTTCGGCCAGTTTGCGCGAGTTGGTGACCAGAACGCAGGGGCTGTTATAGCCATGCTCGGCCTGTCCCAGCAAATCGGTCGCACAAAGCTCGGCATCTGCAGCAGTTTCATCGGCGATGACCATCGTCTCGGTCGGACCCGCGAACAGGTCGATGCCCACCCGGCCAAACAGCTGGCGCTTGGCTTCGGCCACAAAGGCGTTGCCGGGGCCAACCAGCATGTGAACCGGATCAATGGTCTCAGTCCCTATCGCCATGGCGCCGATGGCCTGGATACCGCCCATAACATAGATCTCATGCGCGCCTCCTAGATGCATCGCTGCGATCACGGCCGCATTGGGTTTGCCTTGGAAGGGTGGGGTACAAGCTATGATGCGCGGAACACCGGCGACCTTGGCAGTTGCCACTGACATATGCGCCGAAGCCACCATCGGGAATTTGCCACCGGGGACATAGCATCCCACTGACTGAACAGGGATGTTCTTGTGACCAAGGATCACTCCTGGCAGAGTTTCAACCTCGATATCCAGCATCGAGTCGCGTTGTGCCTGCGCAAAGTTCGTCACTTGCTTCTGCGCGAATTTGATATCGGCCAGTTCGCGTTCAGTCAGCGAGTTTATCAACTCGTCGATCTGATCCTGGCTCAGGCGGAAGCTTTCCGGCGAGTAATTGTCGAACTTCTCAGACAGCTCGCGCACTGCGGTATCGCCGCGGGTTTCGATATCCGCCAGCGTTTCTTCGACAACAGCTCGGGTTTTGGCATCGTCTTCCGCCCGGTCAGCTTCAGGTTTGCCGCGTTTCAGGTAATCAATAGCCATTGTCTCTATCCTCAGTTTTCGGGCCGGGGTGGAGTTTTTTCTCCCCGGTCAAATGCTTCCCAGCCTTCGCCGTTGAACAGATCAACGCCAAGCTGCGCGGCGACATGGGCGAAATCGACGTTCACCCAGTTGTCAACGATCTTGCCATCGACGACTTTCCAGAAATCCATGTACCGGATCTCGACCCGCTTTCCCGTCGGAGCGATGCCCAGGAACTCGCCCGAATGAGTTGCCTCCTGTCGGCCAAAGGCCGCAGCCCATTCGCCCATGTAAAGCCGGGCCTCATCGATGCAAATCTTATCAGAAAACGCTGCCTGGAACGGGCGTTGCCAGTTGTTCTGAAACTCCTTGAGCCCAGTTTTGGTGCCGCAGCCCCGGTTGCCGATCCAGCGGAACCCTTCTGCGAAGAATTCGCCGATATCGTCGATGCGGTGATCGTTCAAACCATCGACCATCCCCTCGATCACGGCGCGGGTCTCGTCGGTTTTTCTCATGTCCGTGTTACGTGTCAGCACGGCCTGTTCGGGGCGGGAGCCCTTCATGTGTCTTTTCCTTTTATGGTTACCAAGGGGCTTTCTGTCTGGACGGGGAGGGTTGGTCGGCCGTCAGAAAATCCCTTGGCATCCGGTTGAGCGCCGGGTGGCGCGCAATGGCGTTATGTCTGGCGGAACAGCTCATCGGGTCTGTTCAGAAATTTGGGCAAAAAGGTCGTAACCCAGTTGCAACAGCAGATGTGGAATATCGAGCATGCACCAGTTCTCGATGATCTTGCCGTCTGCGCAGCGCCACCAGTCGCAGTCACGCATAAAAACGCGCTTTCCCGTTGGCTCCAGGCCCAGGAAGGATTTGACGTGGACGCCGGTGATCTGCGGCCAGCCGCACAGGAATGCATAGTCGCCATCCCCGGCCTTGCAATTCGAGCCGACCCCGGTGACGCCTGCGTCCCTGCCGTCACCCCAGCCTTCGAACGTGTCCTCGAAGGGGGATTGGAAATCGGCGAAGGCATCGACCGTGGCATAGGATCCCAGCCCGCCGGGACCGTACCACACCATTCGGTCATCCCAATAAGGCCGCCAGCTTTGGTCCTCGGTCGTTAGCTGTTTTAACATGTCCTCGACCAGATCTGCTGTGGCGCGTGACTGCGCTGAGTCTGAAGGCCCAATGACGATGCCGTCATGCGTTGCCGGACCCGGCACGACACCTTCATAGCCCTGCAGTTCCAGCGGCCAGAGGCCAAGCGCGATGATCAACTCGGCAAAGCCGAGAAAGACATAGGATTCGACGATCTTGCCATCTTCCATTCGGTGGAATTCACCAAAGCGCAGAAATGCCAGTTTGCCGCTGGGTGGAATACCACAAAGCGGTCGCTTGAAATGACCGTGGAAATACCCGGTCGAGGTGACCCACTCGCTTCCCAGGTATTCGCCACCCGTGACCACATAGTTCTGACGGGTGAGCCCCTCGAACGCTTCTGATATCGGAAAGATGACAGAGCTGATGTAGCCGTTGCCATCGGGGGCTGCATTGATCGGATGGCTCGCTTCGGTAGTGGCCGTTGCGGCGAAAATCTCGCTGGCGGCCGTCTCCATGGTCTCGCCGAGGCCCTTATCAAAGCTTTCGAGAAACTGACGATAAAGCTGTTTGTTTTCAAACGTGGTTCCGGTAGCAATACCCATCGCTGGGCGATTTGCGCGCTTGTTCATGGCGCTTTCCTTTTTAGGACGTTTTCCTATTCGCTGTGGCGGTGTGCAGGCACGAGGACCCGCGCGCATCATGGCAAATGGAATTCGTCCCGGCCGTCGGGCCCGGCGCGCAGCCAAGTTCAGGCTGGCTGCGTGCGCATGGGCAGATACGGACTGAGGATGAGTGCGCCCCATTTATGTCAGCCTTTCACAGCCCCGGCGGTCAGGCCGCCGACGATCTGGCGCTGGAAGAACATCACCAGTATGAACAGTGGAACAGTGGCTGAAACCACGGCTGCAACAGCGAACATCACGTTGCCCTCGGTTTGCGTTGTACCGAGGAATGCGGCAATGGCAGGCACCATAGTACGGTTGCTTTCAGACAGCAGCATCGCCCCCACGGCAAAGTCGTTATAGGCCAGAAGGAACGAGAACAGCCCGGTCGTGATGACGCCTGGCCACATCACCGGAATGATCACACGTCGGAAAGCCTGAAACTGGTTGCATCCGTCGACCTTGGCACTTTCATCCAACTCGCTCGGGATGTTCTTGAAGAAGGAATGCAACATCCAAAGAGTGAACGGCTGGTTGATCGCCACAAGCACGATAATGGTGGTTGGAAGAATTCCCCAAACATTCCATTCAAAGAAGGGTAACAGATAACCTGAGACCAGAGTGATTGGCGGCATTGCACGGAAAATCAACGCTGTGATCAAAAGCCAGAATGTGTAGTTGTAAGTAGACCGCGAAAGGGCATAGCCCCCTAAAGTCCCGATAGTCAGTGAGATGGTAACAACAAAGAAACAGACGATCCCGGTGTTCAGAACATTGCGCCAGAACTCTTCCTGAATCCATGCGCCCTCATATCCGGTGGTGGTGAACGGCGAGCCATAAACCGCTTCGGTTCGGGCACCGGTCAGGGCGTTGGTCCAGTCAGCGATCGAGAAGAAATCCAGCTCGACCTTGAACGACCCCCAAACCGTCCAGAGGAACGGAAAGGCGGCCAGGATAAACCATAGGAGCACAAACAGGGATGAGGCGATCCGAAGGCTTGTAGGCATTCTTTGCGCGCGGCTGGCCATATTATCTTGCTCCTTTGAAATCGCGCCAGGTGCGGACAAGCACGGGCGACAGAAGAATGGCGACCCCAATTATCGTCATCACAGAGGTAGCGGCAGCGGAAGACAGTTGCCGAGTCTCGCCACCGAGATCGTAAAAGATGAAGGTGCTGAGTGATTGCGCATGCGCTTGTGCGCTGAAGCCGATGATCGGTTCAAACACCTTGAAGTTGTCCATCAACTGGATCAGCGCAACAAATGTGACCAGAGGCATGAGGTGAGGAACAACCACAAATTTGACCTGTTGCCAGCGCGTCGCCCCGTCTATCTGAGAGGCCTCAATCTGGTCTTGGGGCAAGGTTTGCAGTCCAGCATAGAACACGACAAAGGCAAAAGGCGCAGCGTGCCAAACACCATAGACCATCAGAGCTACCCACATCAGCCCTGTTGATGCTTTCAGGCTGAAATCCGGATCTCCAGCCAGATATACGAGGGCGTTGCCGATCACCCCGCGACTGTCAATCATCCAAAACAGGATGAGCGAGCCGATCAGCGGGGTCACGATCATGGGCAGAAGAGAGAAAAAGATCATCAGACCTTTGAGTTGCCTGTGCAGGGAGTTTACTGCCAACGCAATCACCAGCCCCAATACAATTGTGAGCGGTGTCACGACAGCAACGAAGGTCAGCGTGAATGCCATCGCCCGGTAGAAGGGTAGATTACCAAGCTCGGTGAAGAAGCCGCCCCATGTTTCATTCGCGGCCCAGATTTGACCAATTTCCTGTATCGCCAGATGGCCTCGGTTAAAGTAAATGTCCAATCCCACAAATCGGCCCAGAGGTTTCTCGGCGCGAAGTGCTGCAGTGGCCTCTTGATCAACAGTGGTCTCAGTTGTGCATCCGATAAGCGGGGTGCAGTTTTCGACCTCTAACAGAACGGCCGGGTGGGGCGCGAAGATCGATTGAGTCACCACCGAGACAATTGGCATTGCAATGAACAGCAGCATCGCGAGTCCTGTGGGCAGGAAGAACCAAAGGAATGTCTTATGGCGCATGTTGCAATCCTCGCGTGAGTAGGATTGCGCGGGTGGGTATCAAAGGCACCCGCGCAATGGGCTTCTTATTGCAGATAGCCTTGCTCGATGGCGGCGGCACGATAGGCGGCTTCTACATCAGCCAACGCTTGTTCCGCGCTTTCCTTGCCCTGCATGAAATCAGCAAGTTCGTTGCCAAGTGCGCTGTGCATGAGCCCCATGTAGGGTAGCATCGGATAGGGTGGTGTGCCCATTTTGGCCGCAGCAAACACGCCCTCGGCATCTTTTCCCGGCTGGTAGCCTTCAATCAGCCAGACCGCCAACGGCGTGGTTTCATCGTTCAGCATGTCAGGACGGATGCCATGTTTCATTGCAATGAATGTGGCCTCGGCCTCTTCATCTGAGATGTTCTTTCCGACAGTCCAACCGTCCCACCACAGGGTCGTTGCAGGGATATCTCCGCCACCAACTGTCAGCGGCGCGCCAATCGCATGGCCGTCGATTACCTCCTGCAACACACCTTCGGTGGTGGTTTGCTGCGATGCGCGCGAACCCCACATATTCATGATTGCAACGTTGCCAGCACGGTATTCGGCATTGGTGGCGTTGGAGTCATGAGTCAGGAAGTCGGGGTTCATGTATTCCGACAAAGCCTTCATCATATTCAGGGCGTTGACACCGGCCTCAGAATTCACGTTGGGTTCGGCCGTACCGGGTTTAAAATGGCTGCCGCCATAACCAAGGAACATATTGTTGAATTCCTGCGCCAGGTTCCAACCCGATGCATAGGCTCCACCAACCGGGTTTTGCATAATACCCTGCGCACGAATGGCCTCGGCCACCTCGAGCATTTCCTCATAGGTAGTCGGGACTTCCACACCGGCTTGCTCAAGGATATCCTTGCGGTACATCAGATGCTGCGCGTTCGCCATAAAGGCGATAGCCATGATGTTGTCGCCAATCTTGATCAGCTGCCCAGGCTGCAGGTCCTGGCCATACTTTTCCACCAGATCATTGAGCGGACGAATAACGTCTTCGTTCATCAGTGCCACAACCGAACTATTGGCGATGATTGCGGTCGTATATTCCGACGGATTGCCCGACAGGCCAGCCACGTTGATGGTCTGGTGCTCGGATGTCAGGTTGGATTCTACCGACGCCCCGGTGCATTCCTTCGCTCCGGCTGCGACGGCCTGGATGGCCGCAAATTCATTGCCGACTATGTTGACACGTGCGCCGATTTCGCAGGCATATCCCGCGCTTGCGGCAAAGGCGGCTACCGAGCCGGCCAATGCAATTTTCTTCAGAAACATCAATATTCCTCCCTAGATGGATGGGTGCATCTTCGAAGTCTGCACCCTAGTTACCCCGTCCCAACGGGTGTTGTTTGCGGTTCTCAGCCTTCCAGGCGAGCCCCGGTTTTCGCATCAAACAGATGGCAGTGATCGGTATGGATATGAATCGAGACCTGATCGTCGATTTCGGCCCGATAGGTTTTGTCGGCCTTGACAGAGACCAGCGCTCCACCGATCCGAACCGAAACCATGGTGCTGTCGCCCAACAGCTCTTGTGTATAGATCGGTGCATTGATCTCGCCGCCGCTTTCTACAACATTGGCGTCCTCGGCGCGAAACCCCAGCGTGATAGGACCGTCGGGCGCGTTCAACCCGTGTACCTCTGTGCTTTGGGCGCGGAACACGCCACCCTGAACCTCGCCATCGACAAGGTTCATTGCCGGGTTGCCGATAAAGCTGGCGACAAAGGTGTTGGCGGGGGTGTCGTAAATATCGACCGGAGTACCGACCTGTTGCACGACACCCTGCTTCATAATCACCACCCGATCAGCCAGTGTCATAGCCTCGATCTGGTCGTGGGTGACATAGATCGTGGTGACCGCCAATTCGTGGCTGAGGTTCTTGATCTGTGCGCGGGTGGAAACGCGCAGTTTTGCGTCAAGGTTGGATAGTGGCTCGTCCATAAGAAACACGTTCGGCTCGCGCACTATGGCACGAGCCAAGGCAACCCTCTGACGCTGACCGCCAGACAATTCCGCTGGCTTGCGGTGCAGGAAGTCATCCAACTCAACCATCGCCGAAGCGCGCCGCACTTTTTCGTCATGGGTAGCAGGGTCAATACCGCGAACTTTCAGCGGGAAGCGAATGTTCTCATATACATTCATATTCGGATAGAGCGCGTATGACTGGAACACCATCGCAACATCGCGGTCTTTGGGCTCCATGTCATTTACTCGGGCGCCATCGATCAGGATATCGCCCTCAGACGCGTCCTCGAGACCAGCTATCATGCGCATTGTCGTGGTCTTTCCGCAACCTGACGGCCCAAGAAGTACCAGAAATTCCTTGTCGGCTATTGTCAGGTCAAAATTGTCAACTCCGACAAACGATCCCCAACGCTTTCCAACATTGCGAAGTTGAATTTCGGCCATTCTGTCCTCCCTGCTGCACTCGTAGTGCATACGCTTGCAAAACCATAGACAACAAAAGAAACATCTGGCAAGCTTTTTTTGCATGCGTGTGCAAAAGCCGACTTCATCTTCCTCACAATTCGCCCCTTGGCAGCGACTAAAGAACTGAAAGAAAATAATAATGTCCTATGAAATCCAAAAATCGATCATCTTGGATTACTACACGGCGCTCAGCAGCGTAAAAGAATCGGATATCGCCAACGCGTTGTCTGAGTTCTGCGCAGAAGACTACCTGTGGCGCGGTTTCCACCCGTTTGATGAGCTTCGGGGCACCCATGACGTAGCGCAGGCATTCTGGCGTCCCCTGAAGCAAAGCCTAGGGAATATGCAGCGCCGGATGGACGTTTTCATGGCCGGAAAAAACGAGATGGACGGATTCACCTCGGTCTGGGTTGTTTCAATGGGGCACCTGATGGGCCTGTTCGACAATGCGTGGCTGGGCATCGCCCCAACAGGCAAGATGGCGTTTTTGCGCTATTGTGAGTTCAACAAGATCGAGAATGGCAAGATCGCCGAGACGGCGATGTATTTCGACATCCCGCACTTCATGATGCAAGTCGGGTTACAGCCCTTCCCGCCCCAAACCGCAGCCCATCTGGTGCAACCCGGACCGATGACTCATGACGGCTTGATGTTCAACCCGCAGCCTGCCGAAGAAGGCGAAAAAACTCTCGGCACGATCAATGCCATGATTTCCGATCTCGGCCAATGGAAAAGCGGCCTGAGCCTTGAGGAAGAATTGCGCCAGACATGGAGCGAAGACATGATCTGGTGGGGGCCCGCTGGGATCGGCGCGACCTATACGATTGAGCGTTATGCAAAGCAGCACTCAGGCCCGTTCCGCGCATCCTTAACGGACCGCTCGAAGACCAAGCACATTTGCCGCTTGGCTGAGGGTCACTATGGCGGTTTTTTCGGCTGGCCGAATTTTACGGCGCGGCCCACCGGCGGGTTCATGGGTATGCCCGCCACCGACAAGGCCGGTGAATTCCGTGTGATCGACATCTATCGTCGCGCGGGTGACAAGCTGGCCGAGAACTGGGTTTTCATTGACCTGCTGCACTTCTGGAAACAACAGGGTGTCGATATTTTGGGGCGCATGTCGAAAGTACCGCGAACATGACCGGCTGGATCGATGCCCATCACCACCTTTGGGACCTTGAAGCTGTAAACTACCCCTGGCTGATGGCGCGCGGGGTGGAAAGGTTCTTTGGCGACCCGACGCCGATTCAACGGGATTATCTGCTGCGCGAGTTCCGGTCCGAAGCCGCGCCCTGCGGAGTCGGTGCCTCGATCCATATCCAGGTGGGGGCCAAAAACGGTCTGGACGAAGCCCGGTGGGTTCAAGCTGTCGCCGATACCAATCCAGACTGGCCAATGGCGCAGGTTGTGTTCTGTGACCTGACCTCGGCTGACCTACCCGCCCAGCTTGATACGCTTCAGGCCCTTCCAACTGTACGCGGTGTGCGCCAGATCGTCGGGCGCGCACCCGGAGAGGACGCGCAGACGGGCACAAATTCTCTGCTGGATGATCCGCGATTTCTGGACGGACTGAAGGAGGCTGGACGGCGTGACCTCAGCTTTGATCTGCAGCTCATTCCTGATTTGATCGTAAAAACCGCGCGAATTCTCGCTCAAGCCTCGAATACACGAGTCGCTCTATGCCATGCCGGATCACCATATGACCGCACTCCGGCGGGCCTGAAAAGCTGGGCTCAAAGATTGCGCGCGCTGTCCGATCTGCCGCATGTCTCGTGCAAACTCTCAGGCCTGGGCATGTTCGATCACAACTGGACGCCTGACAGTATTCGCCCGATCGTGGAGATTTGCCTTGAACAATTCGGACCTAAAAGGGTCATGTTTGGCTCGAATTTCCCGGTCGACAAACTCTATGGCAATTACACATCGCTGGTAAAGGCTTACCGTGATCTGGTTCCGGCTGAAGCACAATCGGCGGTTTTCAGAGAAACCGCCGCACACTTCTATAATCTCGAGGTGCCCTGAGAGTGATATTCAATGACTCGGCCCCTTGATCCGGGCCGATCGGATGTAGAATCCGTTCCCGTTTCTTTCTCGTGATTAGGTTGCGGTCAAGGCCTGCTGAGCGGAACCGTTGCGCAGCTCAAGCGAAGCAGGCCGGGCGGTACGGTTAAGATTAGCGTAAACGGCTGGTGCCAGTCCGCCGAGAGAAATGTGCGGTCGCTGTGTATCGTAGTCAATCCTCCAGTTTTTGATGATCTTTCGGGCTTCAGCCAGGTTGCCGAAGATATGTTCGTTTGAGCGCTAGCAGAAATGCGCTCGAACTGACAGGTAGGGGCGAAGTTTGCGACAGAACCTGGAACGGTTGTGTTGCAAATTTTTGGAACGATCAAAGTAAGCGTCTTACCAGGCACACATATCCTACGATCTCAGCAAACACCCGAAAGCCAGAGGTGGCTGCGCTGAAGAATTGCTGTTTCCGGATCATGTTGACGACTTTGATGCCATCCAACGTAGCGGACGCGGATGCGAATGATTTGAACCCACACATATGTCGAACACGCCGTTTTATGAACCGATGATCCTGCTCGATCATATTGTTCAAAAATTTGGACCTGATTGTCTGCACCTTGGCTTGGCAACCAAACCGCTTCAGAATCCTGTTCACTTCTCGAATGCCGGCTGCGTTGGCTCCGCTCTTATCGATGACGACTTTGTCTGGGATTCCGTTTGATGACAGCGCTTTGGTAAAGAACCTGGTTGCTGCGGGACCGTTTCTTCGCTCAGACAGCATAAAATCAAGGGTGTTCCCTGCTTTGTCGACGGCCCGATAGAGATACACCCACTTACCGCGCACACGGAGGTAGGTTTCGTCCATTCTCCAAGATTTCTGTGTTGGACGCTTTTTCGATTGCGCCCGCGCAGCGATCATCGGCAAATATTTTACAACCCATCTATTCAACGTGGCGTGATCGACGGAAACGCCCCGTTCAGCCATAATTTCTTCAAGGTCGCGATAGGAAACAGTGTGGCGCAAATAGAAAAACACAGCGTACAAAACCACATCCTTCGGGAAGTGGCAGCCTTTCAAAGAAACCATTCTGAAACCTGCTCGCGATTGATTTGAAAGCAACAAGCACCAGGGCACGCGATTTCGTCAACCTCGGTCAAAATTCGCGACACAACCAAATTTCCTATCGACAACTGCGTTCCGGAAAGACATCCCAAATTTGAGCTCTGCAAGGTCTCTACCCGGCTCTCCAGTTTCAAAAAACCAATCCAAGGGGATTGCTAGGCGCTTTCCAAACATGAGCTAAAAGCTCGGCCCTGGGCACCGAAGTTCCGGCCAAGTATCGGCTCATTTGCGTACGGTTCACACCTGCAACATCAGTCAAGAATTTCACTGACCCAACCTGTTTGGCGAGGTGGTTTAGTCGTGCTGCCAGCGCGTCCCGCATATCTGATTGGCTGGCCGTACCCCTTGTCATTTTCAACCTCTTTTCCAGCGAGAGCAGGGGAAAAGTTTACTCATCAACACGCTGTGTGTCTCCTATAATCTGAAACCAGTTTCAAACGCTTGCCCGGCATCGCAGGCCTAGTGGTTCAGAATCTTGCTCAGAAAATCCTGCGCTCGATCACTTTCCGGGTTGCCAAAAAACTGCTCGGTGGGACGGTCTTCAATTACCAGACCGGCATCCATGAACACCACCCGATCCGCCACCTTGCGTGCAAAGCCCATCTCGTGCGTGACAACCATCATTGTCATACCGTCCTTTGCCAGTTCGACCATCACATCCAGAACCTCATTGATCATTTCCGGATCAAGGGCCGAAGTCGGTTCATCAAACAGCATCGCAATCGGGTCCATAGCCAGCGCCCGGCTGATGGCGACCCTCTGCTGCTGTCCACCTGAAAGCTGCCCGGGAAATTTTTCGATATGTGGCAGGAGCCCAACCCGATTGATCAGAGCTTCAGCTTTGGCGTTGGCCTCGTCACGTGACCGGCCCAGGACTTTCTGCTGACCCAGACAAAGGTTCTCGCGCACGCTCATATGTGGGTAAAGCTCAAAGTGCTGGAACACCATACCAATGCGCGAGCGCAGCTTGGTAAGATTGGTGCCTTTTGCGGTGACATCCACGTCTTCAACCTGAATGCGGCCCTGCTGCACCGGCTCCAACCCGTTAACGCATTTGATAAGGGTGGACTTTCCTGATCCGGACGGACCGCAGACCACTACAACCTCGCCTTTTTTGACGTTGGTGGTGCAATCGGTCAGCACCTGAAAGTTGCCGTACCATTTAGAGATGTTTTCAATGCTGATCATGCTGTTTTGGCCTTCTGAAGGTGCCGGACAACAAGTGAACCGGCGAAGCAAATGCTGAAGTAGACAAGGGCGGCGAAGATATACATCTCAGCAAGCCGGCCCTCGGTTCGGGCGACAATAGATGAGGCGGTCATGAAGTCGCGCAAGCTGACAACAAAGACAAGGCTGGTATCCTGGAACAGAATGATGCCCTGCGTCACAAGGATCGGGATCATGTTCCGGAACGCCTGTGGCAGGACCACATAGCGCTGGATCTGCCAGTAGCTGAGGCCAGTGGCCTGTCCGGCATGCACCTGTCCTTTGCGGACTGACTGAATGCCTGCCCGGATAATTTCTGAATAGTAGGCCGCCTCGAACATGACAAAGGCGATCAGCGCTGAATAGAAGCCGCCAATCGGCCGACCCAAAGCAAGAGGCACCAGGAAGTAGAACCAGAAGATCACCAAGATCAGCGGCACCGAGCGGATCAGGTTCACATAACCTGCGGCGAGGAGAGCCAATGGCGCGATACCAGATAGCCGCATCAAGGCAAGGCCGGTCCCCAAAATGATACCGCCGATCACAGCAAGAAAGGTAAGCCATAGCGAGAGCTGCAAGCCCTGCCACAGAAATGGAAGATTGTTCCAGATGACGGAAAGATCAAAATCACCCATAATTCAGCCTTTTCCGACAAAACCCGGGATGCGGGTGTATTTTTCAAGAGTCTGCGCGATGACTGTCGCACCAAGAGCGATGACGACGTAGATGACCGTCGCTGCGGTAAAGGCCTCAAATCCCTGAAAAGTGTATTCCGCGATCTGCTGGCTTTGCGCCGTCAGTTCAAGAAGGCCGATGGTCAGCGCCAGTGAGGAATTCTTGAAGATAGTCAGGAATTCAGAGGTCATCGGCGGCACGATCAACCGGAAGGAAATCGGCAACAACACGTAGCGATATGTCTGCGCAGTCGAGAAGCCATTGGCATAGGCTGCGCTGGTCAACCCGTGACCGACGGCATTGATCCCGGCACGAACCTGTTCGGCAACGCGGCTTGCGGTGTAAAGTCCTAGACCGATAACAGCCGTAACATACTCGGGATTTGGCATGTCCCGCTTCATCCAACGACCCAGGTCGTCCGGAACGATCTCAGGCATGACGAAGTACCACAGGAACAGTTGTACAAGAAGCGGCACATTACGAAAAAGTTCAACGTAGGTGGTGCAAAGTAAGGCAACAGGCCGCGATGGCAGTGTGCGCCCGACGCCAATTAGAACACCGACGGCCAGCGCAAGAACCCAGGCCACAAGCGCGACCGCAAAGGTCCACCCCAGCCCCGATATCAGCCAGCCAAGGTATTCCTCTTCAAAGAGGACACCCCAGTTCCAGTTGTAGTTCATGCTTTCTACCCTGATAAGAATGGTGCCGGGCCTCCCGCGCACGGTGCAGGCCCGACAGTGTTGCTACAGGAGGAGGTTATTCCGGCAGCGCATTAAGCTGGAACGCAGCCTTCAGCAGGTCTGTCTGACCGACACCCAGCGGATCGAACCACTTGGCATAGATGTCGTTGATCTCACCCGAGCGGAACACATCTGCCATAGCCTTCTTGCCGATCAGTTCAAAGGCGCTGTCGTCGCGGCGCACCATCAACGCATAGGGATCGAAAGACAGGAAATCACCGACCACCGCGAAATCTTCGGGGGTCTTGGATTTTGCAATGAGCCCGAACAGAAGGATGTGATCCGTGGCATAGACATCCACACGATCAGTTTCCAAAGACAACATGCCCTCGGCATGATCCCGCACCGGAAGAACCTTCACGTCCAGCCCCAGCTCTTCAATTGCCGCCTTGACGGCACGCTCGTTGGTGGTGCCCTGCGCCAACGCAACGGCCTTGCCGCCCAGATCTGCAACCGAATTGATGCCGGAGTCTTTACGGACCATCAGTTTGGTACCGGTGATGAAGGTCGTGGGCAGATATTCGACCTGCTCCTGACGGGTCAGGTTGTTCGTGGTCGAGCCGCATTCAAGGTCAATCGTGCCATTGGCCATCAGTGCAATCCGGGTCTTGGGGTTCACCGGCACATATTTGATCGTCAGTTCCTTACCCAGTTCGGCGGAAACCGCTTCGACCACCTTCATGCAAAGGTCGATCGAATACCCAACCGGATTTTGGTTCTCGTCCAGATAGGCAAACGGAACAGAGCTTTCCCGGTGTCCAATGACAATTTCGCCCGAGGCGTCAATCTTGGCCAGAGTTCCCGTGCGATCCTCAGCCACAGCCGGAGCAGAAAAGGCCAAGGCAAAAGCCAATACGGCCGCTGGTTTCATATATTTCATGGTTTTCTCCCTTAGTTTCTGTTGCTTTTGTTAGTCCTGATAGCCCGGCAGATCGAAAATGCCGGAATATCCAAATAACGCTGCACTTCCACCGGTGTGCAGAAACACAACATTATCCATTCCTTCGAAGTAGCCTTTGCGAACCTGATCAATCAGGCCATCGAGCCCTTTGCCCGAATAGACCGGGTCAAACAAAAGCCCTTCGAGTTGAGCCAGTTTCAGAAGCGCCGCACGCATGCCGTCGGTCGGCAGGCCGTAGCCTGGGCCAACATAATCACAGTTCGCGCGCACCGAGTTACGTTCAATCACGGCCCCCATTCCAAGGTAATCCATGGTCTTGCAGGCCAGGTCATAGACCATGCCTTCCTGTTTCCCCTGAGGTGCCCGAACACCGATCCCAAGCAAGTGAATGTTGCTGCCAAGGGCAGCAAGTCCAGCCACCAGCCCTGCTTGGGTTCCCGCACTGCCGGTGGCATGGACCAGGGCGTCAATCTTGAGACCGATGTTTCCGGCTTGCTCTTCCAACTCGGCGGCACAATTCACATAACCCAACGCCCCAACGCGATTGGAGCCGCCGCCCGGGATGATGTAGATCTTGCGGCCCTGATCTTGCAGCGTGCTGGCCAAGGCTTCCATTTCAGCGTTCATGTCGGCACCACCTGCTCGTTTGGAAACGGTTGCGCCATGTAGCTGATCCAGCAGAACATTACCGTTGAAGTTATAAGTCTCGTCATTCGACCCGGTGCGATCCTCAAGCAGGATATGGCAGTTCAGCCCCAACCGGGCTGCTGCGGCTGCTGTCTGTCGTGCATGATTGGACTGGGTGGCGCCTTGCGTGATCACTGTGTCAGCACCCAGCTTCATGGCGTCGGCCATCAGAAATTCCAGTTTGCGAGTCTTGTTGCCGCCCGACGAAAGGCCCGTGCAGTCATCGCGCTTGACCCAGATGCGCGGCCCGCCCAGCTCGTCACTCAACCTTTCCAGCGGCTCCAACGGGGTCGGAAAATGACCAAAACGCACACGTGGAAAGTTCTCAAGCGCGCGCCTTACAAGCGCGAGGTTGCCGCCCACTGCCATAGCACCTTCTGCCGCTGCGGTTTGCATTGTGTACATTCCCTTTACGTATTCTAAGTAAGGCTAAACGCAAAAAATCGTGTTGGATAATGCCAATATTGCAGTGTACCCGTACATAAGGTATGGGTAAGCATGGATACACGCCTTCTAGAAGACGCTCTGATCCTGTTGGAAGAGCGCAGCTTGACCGCCGCTGCCGCGCGTAGGAATGTAACACAACCCGCCTTTTCACGGCGCATTAGATCACTGGAACATTGGATCGGAAAAAGCTTGCTGGTCCGTGAGGCCAACCGGGTAGAGCTGTCTCCGACGCTACTACAAAGCGAACCTCAAATCCGGTCGCTGCTCGCGCATTTGCGGCAATTGCATGGGCATCTTAATAACCCGGAAGGCATCGGAGAACCGCTGGTGATGGCGACGCAGCACTCGCTTTCGGTGTCCGTCGTTCCAGAGATTCTTCGCAAACTCCGCGCACGCAGCGGATTGCCGCAAATCCGATTGCGCACGCAGAACCAGGTGACAGCAATGTCCACATTCCTGCGCCATGAATGCGACATTCTGGTGAGCTATGAATTCCGTGAGCTGCCCCAGGTGCCTTTCGATGACACCGTTGATCGTTACATTTGGCGGCGGGACACTTTGCTTCCGGTCGTCGGAGGCGCATTAAAATATGAGCTGCTGGAAGGTCAGATCCTACCACCGGAAGCCCCCTGCATTGATTTCCCCGCAGACAGCTTTTTTGGGCAGATTGTGTTACTGCATCAAGCTAAAGCGGACCGTGCCTGGACGGGAAGATCGGCTGTGGAAAGCGCGTTTTCGGTGGGGATCTCCCAGATGGTTTTAGAAGGAAGCGGCGCTGCCTGGGTTCCTCACTCGCTCATCCAGAATCACATAATTACTGGCGATGCTGTCATCCTCTCTCCGGAATACGGCCGCCTGCCGCTGGATATTGTTCTATACACCCACGTTTCCAACCCGCGCGGTACGAACTTCAGAAAGATGGTCGCCGAAACAGAGTAAGGGCCAGGAAACCCGCCGTAAGCATCACCCTTCTCCATTACAGACTTGCGATGTGCCTTACAGGTTTTGAGCCATCATCCAAAAGCGTTCCAACTCTGCTCGGGACCTCTCGATCGAACGGTAGAGTTTGATGTCGATTGAAAGCTCGAATTCTGGTTGGCTGATCTTCTGCAAACTCCCGTCTTTCAACTCTCGATCCGCCGCGCTTTCGGGAAGGAATGCAACGCCAATTCCCGCAAGACAAGCGGACTTAAGCGCCTCGGCAACGGAGTTTTCATAGATGGGGATCACAATGTGACTCAGACCTCCGCGATCCAGACAAACCTGGGACACGCGGCCCAGAAAACTGTCAGGAGTGTATGACAGGAACGGAACCGGGTTTTTCCCTTCGAGGCTGTATTTGGCACGCCCATCAGCATTGACAACGCTGACGGCTATGATCCGGTCTTTTGCAATGGTCGAAGACGGGTATCGGTTTTCATCTGAAATAGTGGGCACTGTCGGATGGGAATAGCACAACATAAAGTCTGCGCTTCCGGATAAAATTGCCTCGGCGCAGCCGGAGAAGTTTTCCGCGACCAGCCTGGTTTTGGTGGGACCAAGATGGCTGGACATTCGTGTCAGCCAGTTCGGGAAGAAGGAAATTGCCAAAGAATGAAGCGCGACGAAATCAAGCACCGATGCTTCCTGGCGAGATAAGCCACGGATATCGCTTTTGGATTGTTTTAATGCGGCAACCGTGTCGATTGCGGTTTGCTTGAATGCATGACCTGCTGACGTAAGCTCAACCGGGTGTACGCTCCTGTCAAACAATGGGGTACCGGTCCAGTTTTCCAAGTTTTTGATCCGCCGCGTGAAAGCCGACTGGCTTATGTTTCGCGCATCCGCCGCGCGGGCAAATACCCCAGCAGTTGAAAGTGCCAAGAAGTCTTCCAGCCAATCGATCTCCATCAAAATTCTCCAATTGCAGAAACTTCACACGGTAGAAGCATGTTGCAAAATTCGCAACACCTTTGCGAAAGTTGTCATGGGTGGACGGACTTGATGGCGGTACGGTCAGACCAACACACTCACAGAGTCTCGGCCCCTCGCATTTGATGCAGGCCGCAAGACCACAAAAAGGTCTCAGATCATGAAACAACACAGAACAGAATCCGACAGCCTTGGCCCGGTAAAGATCCCGCTGGCAGCGACCTGGGGCAGCCAGACCCAGCGGGCACTGGAAAATTTCCCGATTACGGGGGTGGCGATCAGCCACTATCCGGAATTGATTGTCGGACTGGCGTCGGTCAAAAAGGCCTGTGCTATGGCCAACAAGGACCTGGGCGTCCTGCCCCACCGGAAAGCGTCGGCCATTACGGATGTCTGTGACAAGATCATTGCCGGGGGCCATCACGATCAGTTTGTTGTTGATGTCATGCAGGGTGGTGCTGGCACATCGACCAACATGAATGCCAATGAAGTCATTGCAAATCTTGGGCTGGAAAAGCTTGGGGCAGATCATGGCGATTACAGCCAGCTTCATCCGAATGATGATGTGAACCGGTCACAATCCACAAATGACGTTTACCCCACAGCAATCCGTCTGGCTGTTCTGTCCAGGATCGCGCCTATGATTGAAGCAATGCATCTTCTAACCAAATCCTTCGACCAAAAGGCATGTGAGTTTCAGCATATTATGAAGGTCGGGCGTACCCAACTTCAGGACGCTGTACCCATGCCACTTGGTGCGGAGTTCCGGGGGTTTGCCACAACAATCAACGAGGATGCCGACCGGTTGAGGGACCTGTCGCGCCTTCTGACAGAAGTGAACCTTGGAGGCACGGCCATTGGCACCGGCATCAATGCCCCCGAAAGGTTTGGCGAAGTCGCTTTGGCGCATTTGCGCGACATTACCGGCGAGCCACTTAAACTGGCCCCGGACCTGATTGAGGCTTCATCTGATCTGGGTGCCTTTGTGATGTTCTCAAGCACGCTCAAGCGGGTTGGCATCAAACTGTCTAAGATCTGTAATGATTTACGCCTAATGTCCTCTGGGCCGCGGGCTGGGCTTGGAGAAATCATTCTGCCCGCGGTTCAGGCAGGATCGTCCATTATGCCCGGCAAGATAAACCCGGTTATTCCCGAAGTTGTAAATCAGGTTTGCTATCAGGCAATCGGAAATGACCTGACCGTCACAATGGCCGCCGAGGCCGGCCAGTTCCAGCTCAACGCGATGGAGCCGGTCATCATCCATAAAGTGTTGGAAACCATGGGGTCTCTGACCAATGCAATGAATGTGCTGCGCACCCGCTGCGTGGACGGTATCGTTGCGGATGAGAAAAGATGCGAGATGTTACTGAGCAACAGCCTTGTACATGTCACCGCACTGGCCCCGGTGATCGGATATGAGGCTGCCACCAAACTTGCAAAATATGCACAGGCGCATGGCTTGAACCTGCAAGAGGCCGCAAAACCCGCTTTGCCAGGAGAGCTTGCCGAGACTGCATTGCAGCACATTCACGGCAGGGCTCCGGAGATTGCCCAATGAACAAAAACCAATCTTTACGCATAGGAATCGTTGGCGGCCTGGGCGCCCTTGCCGGAGCCGACCTGCTGAACAGAATTGTTCAAGGGACACCGGTCAGGTCGGAAGAAGACCACAGGGAATTGATATTTCACCAGAAACCGCTGCGCGAACCAGCCTCCCCCAAAGAGCTGAGCTACAGCCCAACACACCGAAAACTCTATGTTTTTGACACACTGTCCCGCATGGAACGGGATGGATGTGACGTGGCGCTGCTTCCATGTTTTGTCACCCATAGCTTTCTGCATGAACTTGAGGACGAGCTTGAACTGAAGCTGATCAGCATGACAGAGGCGATCGCCGCCGCCGTTAACAGACTGCGTCCCGGGCCGACAAAGATTGGTGTCATCACGACGCCTTTTGTCAGGAAAACTGGTTTGTTCGAGAACCTGTTTGGCAGGGAAATACAGATCCTCCATCCCCGGGAAGATCTGGAAAGTGCCGTCATGGAGGCCGTATATGGACGCATCGGTTTCAAAGCGGGACACTGCAATGAAGACGTTCTGAGACCCATAAATGCCGCCCTGACCAACCTATTCGAACAAGGCGCGACCGTGTTTGTGCCCGGTCTTTCTGAGCTTCCCTTGTTGCTCAACCAGCTTGACTTGCCAGACAACATGACGGCCATAGACACGGCAGCGGTTTACGCGGATTACGCCCTGCAAGAGACCCAGCCAGACCGCCGTCACCGGTTCAAAGTTGGAGTGGTCGGCGGTGTCGGACCTGCCGCAACCGTAGATTTCCTTGCCAAACTGGTCAAAGGGACCGAGGCGACCCGCGATCAGGATCACATAAAAGTCTTGGTTGAACAGAACCCGCAAATTCCTGACCGCACTGAAAATCTGGTCCGCGCAGGCACCGATCCAACTGTCGCCCTCTATTCTACCTGCAAAAAACTGGAACGCGGTGGTGCTGATATGCTGGTCATCCCTTGCAACACCGCCCACGCGTATGTCGATCGGATTCAGCGCCACCTTGATATTCCGATCATCAGTATCCTTGCCGCGACCACTGAACACATTAAAGAAACCGCCCCAGAGACGCGTGTGGTCGGGGTCCTCGGCACGGATGGAACAATACAAAGTGGCTTGTACCAGACAGCACTTGATGAGGCAGGCCTTGCCCACATCATTCCCGATGACGATCATCAAAACCTGGTCATGGATTCAATTTATGGCCCGTTTGGCGTCAAAGCTGGATATACCGACGGCCTCTGCAAAGAACAGATTAGCCGGGCCTTTTCCCATCTGGTTGCGCGCGGAGCCGAGGCAATCATTCTCGGCTGTACGGAATTGCCGCTCATCGTGACTGAAAGCGCAGACGCATTGGGGGCGCTTCCTGTCGACCCGACCGATGTGCTCGCCCGAAAATGTGTACAGCTCGCAAGATTCTAGGCGCCACCGACACTTTATCCGACAGAAGAAACGGCGTTGCAAATATTGCAATGCCGTTTCTCTATTTGCGCGACCATGACCGGCACGACGGTGTTACCTTGCGGCGACTGCAGGCAGCTCATTCCAGTTGACTGCCATGGAAAGGGAGAACCTATTGATGAATACCAGTCGCAAAACAGGGTTTATGGCACCTTGGAGGAATATGCTTCTTTGGAAGCAAATCGTGATCGCGCTTGTTCTTGGGGTGGTTACGGGCGTGTTGCTGAACGCAACCGGAAACGCAGCAATTGCGGGCATGATCAAGAACATTGGAACCCTGTTCCTGTCGCTTATCAAAATGCTGATTGTCCCGTTGATCTTCGTATCGCTCGTTTGCGGTATGACATCGGTCAGCGACATGGCCCGCATGGGGCGAATTGGCCTGAAGTCGATTGTATTCTATCTGGGCACAACTGCATTCGCGATCACGATTGGACTCGCTTTGGGCCTGCTGTTGCAACCCGGCGCAGGAATTGATCTGAGCACCGCAGCCGCAATGGAACCCAAAGCATCTCCGCCTTTCATCCAGCAACTTATCGGGATCGTTCCCAAGAACCCAATCGCCGCTGCCGCGGATGGCAACGTGCTTCAGATCATTTTCTTTGCGATTATGTTCGGTCTGGCCATCAACCTGGTGGGTGACGCTGGAAAGCCGGTCAGGGATTTCTTTGAAGCCCTAAATTCCGTCATCTTGAAGCTGACTGAGATTGTGATCAGTTTTGCACCATATGGTGTGTTTGCACTAATGGCCTGGGTCGCCGGAACCTATGGTTTGGATCTACTGTTGCCTTTGGGAACCGTGATTGCTGCGCTCTATATTGGTTGCGTTCTGCATGCCGTCATTGTTTATGGCGGGCTTGTTTCGATCTTTGCGCGCTTGAACCCAATCCGCTTCTTCCAAGGCATCATCGAGCCGCAGATCGTGGCCTTCACCAGCACGTCCTCTTCGGGGACACTGCCGGTCACGATGACGGCGGTTCAGCAGAACCTTGGCGTGAACCGGTCGGTTGCAAGCTTTACGCTGCCGCTTGGCGCGACAATCAACATGGACGGAACCGCCATGTACCAAGGCGTTGCGGCTCTTTTCGTGGCACAGGCCTTTGGGATAGAGCTGGGCATGTCGGAATATGTCACAATTATTCTGACGTCGACACTTGCCTCCATCGGCACCGCTGGTGTGCCGGGTGCCGGGCTGGTGATGCTGTCGCTTGTTCTGAGCTCGGTCGGCCTGCCTTTGGAAGGTGTAGCCATCATCGCAGGCATCGACCGCATTCTCGACATGGCACGTACATCGCTCAACGTTACCGGCGACGCTGCCTGCACCGTCATTATTGCGAAATCCGAAGATCAACTGGATCTGGATGCCTACGATACGCCCCATGTGCTAAAATCACCCGACGTTTCGCGGGCGTAAGTGACAAAGCACATCACTGCGGCCGCCCCGAAAAGGGCGGTCGTTTTCTGCTCAGGACGTCGCCTGGTTAATGCCGTCACCCTCCGCCCTTATCCCAACGCGTAAATTCAATTAAGTTGATCCCCGTTAATGACACAGGTTGGCGGGGAAAATTGGCCGGCCACGCTGACCCTGTCCTTGTTCTGCTCGCTTGAGCGTCTGGACAAAACCGGCGAGCAGGTCTGGAACGCGCTATAGTCCCACGGACGGTTCGGGAATATTTGTCAGATCAGACCAGATTTGCGCGGTCCCCTCGCCCTGTTGATCAGAGAGGCGGATCAGCATGATGCCCAGATCCTGATGCGGCAGGTCATGTAACCGCCGCAGCCGCCCTTCGGTTAAATGCCGCTTGACCAGGGTCAGCGGCAACCACGCCACCCCAATGCCATCCAGCGCGTATTCACAGGCGGCAAGCGTCAGTGCAGTTTCCGCCTTTGGGGACAGCATCACGCCTTCGGGCAACAGGGGCAGAATGCTTTGGCTGAACAGGCGCCCCAGGAAAACATCTGGGGGATATGAGATGAACGGGATCTCGGGGTCATCAACGTGGAGCGCAAGATCGGGTGACGCCACCGGCACCAATGTATCGCCGCCCAGCCGACGCATTTCAAACGCCTGTGGCACCGCAGGGCCGGGGGCCTCCGGGCGTTCATATGTCATTGCGAAATCGGCCTCGCCGGACAAAAGCAGCATCAGGCAATTGTCCCGATTTCCGGATCGCACCCGCACGGAAATGTCCTGCGATTGGGTCAGTTGCCGCACCACCCACGGCGAGATTGTGGTGGTGATGGCGTGCTGGCACACAAAAGTCACATCCCGCTTTGCGCCCTCTGCGGCCGCTTTCAAGTCGTGTTGCAGGCGACGCAGCCGCGCGCCAAGCTCTCGCAGTTCTGGTTCCGTCGCCTGCACGCCGGGCAGGATGGTGACCGGCTTGCAGGACCGGTCAAACAGGGGTGCACCGATGCGCTCTTCGATCAATCGCACGCGCCGCGTGAACGCCGATTGGGTCAGAAACCGCCGCTCTGCCGCCCGTGTCAGGGACCCCGTGTCGATCACCGCCAGGATGTCATCAATCCAATCCAACTGCATGATGTCACCATAGCGGCACACTGATATTATGCAAGATGTGCATTTTATAGCGCATATTTCGAATTAGAATAGTGGGAATGACCTCCATAAAATGCGAGAAAACCAATTTAGGAGTTTTCCGATGCATCTCTCCCGTTACCCCCGCCGCTTCATCGCCCACCTGCCCACCCCGCTTGAGCGCCTGGACCGTCTGACCGCAGAGCTCGGCGGCCCGGAAATCTGGATCAAACGTGACGATTGCACCGGCCTGTCCACCGGCGGCAACAAGACCCGCAAGCTGGAATTCCTGATGGCCGAGGCCGAGTTGCAGGGCGCAGAGATGGTGATGACCCAGGGGGCAACCCAATCAAACCACGCGCGCCAAACGGCTGCTTTTGCGGCGAAACTGGGCATGGAGTGCCACATCCTTTTGGAGGATCGCACCGGCTCCACCAACCACAACTACAATTACAACGGCAATGTTCTGCTGGACCATCTGCATGGCGCCACCACCGAAAAGCGCCCCGGTGGTCTGGACATGAATGCCGAGATGGAAGCGGCTGCCGACAAGCTGCGCGCAGATGGCAAAAAAGTGTACACCATCCCCGGGGGCGGGTCGAACCCGACCGGTGCGCTGGGCTATGTGAACTGCGCGTTTGAGATGCTGGCGCAAGCCAATGATCGCGGGTTGAAGCTCGACCACATCGTTCACGCCACCGGCAGCGCAGGCACGCAGGCCGGTCTGATTGTGGGTTTGAAAGCAATGAACGCACAGATTCCTCTTCTGGGCATCGGCGTACGTGCGCCCAAACCGAAACAGGAAGAAAACGTCTATAACCTCGCCTGTGCCACCGCCGAAAAGCTGGGCTGTGCCGGTGTCGTGCAGCGCGAAGATGTGGTCGCCAACACCGATTACGTCGGCGAAGGTTATGGCATCCCGACCGACAGCGGCATCGAGGCGATCCAGATGTTTGCCGAGCTGGAATCGATCCTTCTCGACCCGGTCTATTCCGCCAAGGGGGCCGCGGGTTTCATTGATCTGATCCGCAAAGGTCACTTCAAGAAAGGCGAACGTGTCGTCTTCCTGCACACTGGCGGGTCGGTCGCGCTCTTTGGTTACGACGCGGCCTTTGATCACAGCAATCGCTGGGTCGGCTGACGCCAGACAGTACCAGGTGTGTGCGGCCTGACACAGGCTGCGCGCGCCAATTTCACATTCCCGCAGTCAGGAGCGAACCATGGTGTCGCTGATCAGGTCCCGCTTGGACACCCACTTTGGTGGCATTCTTCTGGTGTGCGTGATTGCCGCCGCCGCGACCTTTCTGTCCGAACATTACGGCGCGCCTGCGATGCTGTTTGCACTGCTGATCGGCATGGCGTTCCACTTTCTTTATGACGATCAGAAATTCACCCCGGGGCTGGAGTTTTCCGCCAAAACGCTGTTGCGATTCGGGGTCGGCCTGTTGGGCCTGCATCTAAGCATTGGGGATGTGGAAAGTGTCGGGCTGGGCGCGGTGGGCGCGGTTGTCGGCTTTGTCATGGCAACACTGGCCTGCGGGGCAATCCTGTCCTTTCTCTTCGGTCGCAAACTGGCCTTTGGCCTGTTGGCGGGCGGGTCTGTGGCGATCTGCGGGGCCTCGGCCGCCCTTGCCATCACCTCGGTTCTGCCCGCGAAAGATGACCGCGAACAGGATACGCTGTTTGTTGTGATCGGCGTCACCGCCCTGTCGACCATCGCAATGATTGCCTATCCGGTCTTGTTTGCGGCCCTGGGGATGAGCGATCTGGAAAGCGGATTTCTGATCGGGGCGACCATTCACGATGTGGCCCAGGTTGTTGGTGCCGGATATTCGATCAGTGACGAGGCGGGGGTGATTGCGACCTTCGTCAAGATGGTGCGCGTGGCCTTGTTGCCGGTGGTGATGATTGTGGTCATGGCGAGCTTTCGCGGCGCACAATCCCAGAAGATCATCCTGCCGTGGTTCCTTGTCATGTTTGTCGCGCTGGCGATTTTGACAAATACCGGGCTGGTGCCGCAGGTGATCACCGATGCAATCGCCACCCTGTCCGGCTGGTGTCTGGTCATCGCGATTTCTGCCCTTGGGGTGAAAACCAGCCTTGCCACCATTCTGCGCGTCAAGCCCAGCTATGGCCTTATTCTTGTCGTCGAAACCCTCTTCCTTCTTGCGATTGCCGTGGCATTTGTCATGGGCTTTGGCTTTTAAGACTGTGTTGCACGAATAGCGGCTGGGCCGCATTTGCCCCTTTCCCCGGTTCGTTATGCGACACGTTCATAGGTCGCACGACCGAGATGGGTCATGCGGTTGAGAGCTTTGACAGCGATCTTGGTTTCGGTTGTCTGACTCTCCATTTTGCGGCTGCGCAGCTCCGGTCCGATGACCTGTTTGTAGCGCCCGATCTGGGCCTCGCCGCGTGATCTTTGGCCATAGCCAGTGGCCTTCTTCCAGGCCATACGACCTCCCTTGGCGATCATGTCGATATGGGCGTTGCGTGTTTTGCAATCACCTGGGACGGCATTCTTCGGCGGCGGTACGATCAGTTCGACATCCGATCCCAACGCCTGCCGGATCGTCGCTGTGGTCGGCGCACCATCATAGGCGCCGTCGCCGATGATACGATGAACAGGACCTGCCACATCAGCCAGCAATTCGGGCAGTGCGCCGGCGTCTCCGATGTGCTCGGTTGTCAGGCAGGAGGCCAAAAGCTCCGCGCTCTCGGGAACGAAGCCGATGTGCAGTTTGCACCATGTTTTACGGGCCTTCGGTAACCCGTGTTTCTTCTGCATCCAGTCTCGACCGCTGTGAACGCGAAGCCCTGTGCTGTCTACGATCAGCGTCACTGGGCCGTTCGTGGGCCGGGTGTTCGGTGTGATCCGAAGCAATTGTGCGCGCCGGCAGAGCGTGGAAAAATCCGAAACGGGAACGTCGATCTGCATGAGCCGTAGTAGGCTTCGTACAAACCCTTGCGTTTGCCGAAGCGGCAGGCCGAAGACGGCGCGCAGGGTCAGGCAGGTCTCAATCGCCAGGTCAGAATACTGCCGCTGACCACCACGTTTCCCCGACCTTGGGGCGTACCACCCGGATACCGCATCCTCGCTGAACCAGACCGTAACATCACCACGCTGGCGAAGCGCCTCGTTGTACTCAGGCCAGTTCGTGACCCGGTACTTGGCCTTCTCAAACTTGTCCCGCCGCGTCGCGTTGTGCTTGAAAGGCATCCCGCCATCCCGTCATTAAATCAAGCAACTGGCTACGCCGATGAAACGATCCGTGCAACACGGTCGGATGAACCGCAGGCATCCATGCCTACGACGCAGGGCGGAAGCGTCTCAAAAAAGGCCAGTAGCTTCGCGCGCTTGATCGGCTTGTTGAAAATAACCCGGCCGCTCTCAGAAATGCCGTGCACTTGAAAAACGTCCTTGGCCAAATCGAGGCCGACGGTCTTTACTGTCATTGGGTGGCTCCTTTCCTAGCAGTCGTTGATAACTGCACTTTGGCACATTCGATGCCGGTGGAGCAGGAGCCACCCACCTCATCCGCTTTGGTGGGCGCACTGCAGCATCTGTTAGGAATGGTGAAGGTCAGCAATGGGCCGTCCCCGATGTATCATCTCGCCGTGCGACAGCTAATACAGCGTTGCCTCTGATGTCGGCACGGATGAATGAAAAGCCCAAAGGGTGGAGCATTCAGGTCAACGGAACTGACTTCTCACTCTCGCGGCAGCGAACGATTTGCATATCATTCGCCCTGCGGGACGACGACGAAAAGGGCCTTCGCAGCAGTCGCTCCAATGTCCGCTGCCTGGAAGCACGTCAAAACCACATGTCCTTTACAGTTCGGCTGTCACGAGGAAGTTCTAGAAAGCTGTCGTGCCCCTCGAAGTGACGGATTGGAATCTCACTGATTGGTGACGGATCAGACATTCGAACATTAACCGCAGACAGTTTGCGGCCGTTTTCGTCCGAGAAACACGCAACGTAGTGCGTCACACACCCGCAATTGGCGCAGAAGTGGAAATGGATATCCCCGCTATCGCGACGCAGATATGTATTTGTTTTCCCGGTAGTTTGAATGTCATAGCCAATGTGCCCGTAGGCCCAAAGGGCACCGTAACGCCGACAGATTGTGCAATTGCAGGCCATGACCGACTTTGGCACAGCATCGAGAGTCCAGCCAACTTCGCCGCAGTGGCAAGTTCCTTTCAGCATGTATCAATCTCCGCTCTCGGCACTGACGGCATCATGACGACCGACTCAAGTGCTTTGGCCCAGGCGCGGATCGCCGCTTGGGTCAAGCTGCACTTGTGGCCTTCCCTTGAACAGCAGTTAGCCGATTTACATTCACGGCGATACACAGCTGGGTCACAGGACCACTGGGCGGCGATGCGTGACTGGCTGGTTCGGAATGACGTTCCTGCTCCAAAAAATCTGCCGGGGTGGCCAGAAAAGGAATAAGGGCTGGCTGAGGGGGTCGAGGCCAGCCCCTATCTTCGTCACGAGGGGGTAAGTGGTTATTCTGATCCCAAACTACCCAGTTTGCATGCTGCCCGAAATTGGGGGATTCCCGTAACACTGCAAACTTCACCGAAAAAGTTTGTTTCCAATGAGCGAACAGTGAGTTTCAAAACGAGATGTGGACACAATTTTGCCGCAATGCGATCCTCTGTCCGTGGGTGGCGCGTGTTGATTTTAGAACGTTCCAGTTTTTCCATCTGGATTTGAGGGGGTTGTTGAGTTCGGCGCGCCGCCCCACGAGTACTTCATCGAACCGCCAAAGTATTGAACTGCACTTTCCGAGTGCCGGAGCGCCAACGCACTTTTCATCTCATGGACGCAATTTGAACACTCTCCGCAAATATCAGTGCGGAGCGGCGCGCCTTGATGGGGATTATGATTTCAATGAGGGGGTACGAGTTCGGCGCGTCGTACCACCACCGCCGGACATACTCGTTGTCCTTTGATTTGTTTAAATACTATCTTTTGATCCGGTTTGCGATTTTTGTGAATGGGTGATTAGTGGAAGAGAATGAAGGCGTCTGGTTTAGCCAGGTCATGTATGACACAACGTTGATGAAGCCCATTACCTCCGAGCAGGCTTTAAGCAACTTGCCGACTGCTGGTGCAGTAGACAACAAAAACAGGGCTGGATCGTTCAATCCCGTGAGGCCTTTCCTAAATTAGTTTTTGGAATGTATCCGAACAAAAAGCTTCAGGCGCTGCCCGAAATTTTCAATGGGCCATATGGTCCAGTCGTATCTCGCGCGGTAGCGAATGTACTTCGCGAAGCAGAACTGGGAAAAACGAAAATCTATCCTTTGAACGTTTGCCAACACGACCGTGTGACACCAGTTGAAGGCGAGTATTTTACACTCGCCCTTGGTGAACAAAAAACGGCGTTTGTTCCGGATCGGTCGAATATGGTCAAACCTATGGGGAATAAACCAGATACTTGGATGAAGCGGGGCATGAAACCCAAAGACTTCGACATTGTTGTTTCAGGTATAGCCTTGGAGGGACCCGATTTGTGGGTTGATCCGCGCTTGTACTGGAGCCTGTTTTTTAGCGCCCGCTTGGTAAAAGCGCTGAAGGCAGCGAAGCTCACACGCCGCTTCGGACTGAGTAAATGTAAGGTTGTTTCCATTCGCTAAAGGGGTACGAGTTTGGGGGTGACGCATTATCGATACCGGCCAAGTCATGGGAAAATCTGGCTGGTTGTAAGTGTCCTTCTGGAGGCGGTTTGAAGTCTATTTCGGTGCAGAGTAGCGGCCCGGATTTTTGGCTCATCGCCGGAATACTTCTGGGCGTCATCCTACTGTATTTGACCTTGCGATTGATGCTCCGCGTATTCGGGGCAAACAAAGAGAAAGTCTCGTGCCGCTGGAAGAGAGAAACCGCGCAGGACAAGGAAACTCTGTGCGCTTGGAATTGTCGGGCATGCGGCGTTACAGCATATTCTGGAAACGGACGGAAACCCACAGGCTGTCGCAAGTCCGCCAAACCACAGAGCTTATAGTCAGGATGGCACGGACATGAATGTAGATGAACCGAAGCTGGTGATGTCAGACAGGTGCAAGGCTGTGCTTTTAGACGGGTATCGGTTTGAAATCGAAATCTACCGCTTGGACAACCAGGACAAATGGACGTTGGAAGTGGTGGACCATGAAGACGCCAGTTATGTCTGGGACGACAAGTTCAATTCGGACCAAGCGGCCCTTGATACAGCAATTGAGGTTTTGAACAACGAAGGCGCGTTGGGCTTCATGGGGAAAGAGTAGAAACCTTAGGGTAATCTTAGTGTGGCTAGTGCCGAAACCAAACCAGATATCCAGTGGATCTTTACACTTCCTGAGTTCTTTTCCTGACTTTCCTGCGCGCCCTCGCCGACCGTTTTCTACACCCCTCAGAGCAATACCGCGCATCAGTCCTGCGATAGTCGGGCAGGTCATCCCCACACCACCGACAAACCCAAGTGCCTTGCTTCACACAGCATAGCATCGCCTTTGCCCGCTTTAAAACCGGAAAGCGGTCCATCTCTGCTACCGCGAACCTGTCAGCGCGAAAAGCTGGAAGCGGACATTCAATCCGACCCAGTTACTGTCTCCGCTTTGCATTACCGCGAGGCGCCTAGTACCCGACGACTTCCCCCAACACTTCTCCTGCGCCGCCGTCGGGTGGGCGCGTATCTGCGACCGCGGCAAGCGTCAGCGCCAGATCGACTGTATGCACTCGACGCGAGACCCGCTGTGGCGCGAGGCTGAAACCGGCAAAAGCTATGGGCACGTGGGTGTCATAACGCCAGGGCGAGCCGTGGGTGACTGTGACCGAGAGACCGTCGAAATCGTTGATGAACCAGCCGGGGCTGGCCACCAGATAGATGTCGCCCGAGCGGTCGGGGTTGTAGTTGTTGGCCACGACGCGCATCAGCGCATTGTCGGGCAGGGCGCCCGTACGAATGCGGGACGAAGGCACAGCGAAGGCGATACCTTCGAAGGTCGACAGTTCTTCGGCGATGGCGGTTTCCAGCGCGACAAGGTCGATGTCGTCGCGACTGTGCACCTCTTCCGAGAGGGTGAGGTAGGGGTGGTCATAGCCCGCTATCAGCGGATCGCTAAGGCCAAAGCGCGCGCGGATGCGATCGGCGGCGGGCTGGGTCGCCCAGTGCTCGGGGTTGACGTAGCCGCCCATCTCTCCCAGCTCGGCCAGGTATCCCGGCGCCTCGGGCGTGCCGTGATCGGCGGACAGCGCGATCAGGGTGTTCTCGAGCCCGATCTCGGCGTCGATAAAGGCGAAGAGATCGGTCAGGGTGCGGTCGAGCCGGAGCAGGTTTTCCTCGGCCTCGAGGCTGGAGGGGCCGAAGCCGTGGCCAATGTAATCGGTCGCCGAGAAGCTGACGGAGAGGTAATCGGTGACATCATCCTGCCCCAGGCCCTCGGCTGTGATCAGGGTCTTGGCGAAATCGGCGGTGATCTCGTCCCCGGCAGGGCTGAAGGTGAGCAGCGTGGGGAAATAGGGATCGTTCTTCCACGAGAGCGGATCGACGGTCGAATAGGGGTGCGGGAAGGTGCGCCCGAACCCGGCAAGATCAGTTTCCCAATCCTGATCGTCGCGATCGCCAAAAAGATAGCTATCGATGGGATGGGTCAGCTGCCACGAGGTGCCGAGATAGTTTTGCAGGAAATCCTTAGCGTTCCAATCGGTCACCCAATCCGGGTAGCTGTCGTAATAATAGCTGGAGGTGACGAATTCCCCGGCGGATTTGGAGAACCAGAACGCCTTGCCGGTGTGGCCCGCCATCGAGACGGCACCACGATCCTTGACCGAGACACCAAAGACCTTGGCGCGGCCCTGGGTGGCGATGGACAGCTCGTCGGAAAAGGTGGTGGTCAGGATGGCGCGGGGCGAACGGCCATCGGAACTGGCGGCAAGCTGGGTGGGGTCGACCTCGGTGTCGGGGTTCACGTCCGCGCCCCGAGTGAGGAGTGGATAGTCGGCGTCCTCGACATTGTAGATAGTGCGCCCCGTGGCGCGGTCGTACCAGAGGTTGCCTACCATGCCATGGGCCGACGGATGCGCGCCGGTGGCCAGCGTGGTATGGCCGACGACGGTTTCGGTATTGGCGTGGGCGTGGTGGGCGTTGTCGTAGTAGACGCCCTGATCCATCAGATAGCGGAATCCGCCCGAGCCAAATTGGTCGTAGTGGCGGAAAGGCAGGTCGCCCCGCAGCTGATCCACAGTGATCTGGAGGATGAGGCGCGGCTTATCCTCGGCTAATGCACCGTTCGCCAAGGAAAACGCCAGGAAGACGGCGCAACTGGCCGTTTGGACAGGTGGCTTTTTCAACATCGAAGGCTCCTTCCTCTCGTCGATCGGCCCACGCGGTGCGCGGGCCGTCGCGTCATCAGTTTAGGGGCAGGACATCCGGGAAGGTCCAGCTGCCATCGAGGATTTCGGCGCGTGGCTGGTAGAGCCGGACCGTGTAGTTCCAGCCCGGCGTAAGAGGGATGCAGTTGATCCGGTCATCCTCGCAGCCACCGAAATGGATGGTGAAGGAACCATCCTCATTCGGGGTGGCCGAGGTGTTGTTATAGCTGTTCCGCCCCAAATCGTTGGGCGCGAGGAAGCCGTCAGCGTCGTAGACGGTGATCGACCAGAACGCGTCCACCGGCACGTCTTGCAGCGTCACGGCATGGGGGGTCGCGCCGTCATTCCTATCGACGGCGTCGACAAAGGCGCTGGCCGTCGTGGCCGGCTGCCCCGCCCAGCCCGCCATCCCGATCAGATGGCCCAGCGGGTCCACCTCGTCGCGGCGGCCAAAGGCGATGCTGGCATCAAGGCCGACGGCAGCGGCGAGGTCACTGACCGCCTTCCGCGCAGCGGCAAGGGCGTCAAGATCCCAGTTCGGAGCCTCGAAGGGGCCGGTTCCGCCGCCTTCGAGGCGTATTCCGTCCTGCACCGCATGGGCGCGCGCCGTATCGTCGGGATCGCCCGCGTCGATGAAGGTGCGGAACAGGAGCATCGCGAAGCGGGTCCCGACCTCGTCCTCGGTCAGCTCGTATGCACCGGGTTCGGCATAGGCAAAGTTGTAGTGGTCCTGGCTGATCACCAGCACCGACTGAAACCGTCCGTCGCCCTCCGGCAGCGTCACCGTCACCGGCTCGGACAGATCGATGAGGGCGGACGAATACAAGGTGTCCTGGTTGGGCCGGATGACTGGCTGCGGCTTGTCGGCGGAGGTTACCTCGCGCTCATGGGCGATCTCGCCGACACCTGTTCCGTTGTTCTTCATAGTGAGCCGGAACATCGTATCGCTCTCGGCGCGCATGAGGTTCCGGATCGTGATATCTTCGGCGAGAACTGGTGCGGGTGCGCAGAGGGCAGCGGCAAGGAGAAGGTGTTTCATTTTTCTGTCCTTTCTGTCAGTTCGCGGGCTCGACACCCGGGAAGACCCAGCTTCCATCCAGCACTTCCGGCGCTGCACGATAGAGCCGCACGGTGTATTGCCACCCCTCGACAAGCGGCAGGCAATTCACGCGCCCGTCCTCGCAGCCGCCCAGATGCACGGTCATCGAGCCGTCCTCATTGTACGTCCCGCTGACGGAGTTGATGACATAGGCGTCCATCGCGTTCGGCGCGAAATAACGGTTTGCATCATAGAGGCTGACCGACCAGAAATCCTTGACGGGCACGTCGGCCGGCACTTCGATCTTGTATTTCCCGACCGGCAGGTTCGGCGAGATCCCGAGATAAAGTGCCTCATCCTCTGGCAACCCACCCCAGCCACCGGCCGTCCCAATGAAATGCCGCACTGGATCGACATCCTCCTTCTTGCCGAACATGTGGAAACTGTCCGGAAGGTAGGCGCCGACACCGACGGCGGCCCTTACGAGCCCTATATAGTCCTCTTCGTCATAGGGCGGGACGATGAAGGGTTTGGACGAGGCAGCGTCGATCGACATCTGGTCCTGGATCGCGTGCACGGCGGCCAGGTCCGCGGAATCGGTCGCATCCAGCAGGACGCGCAGATAGACGGCGACATATGGCGTGTCAAACGTGTCCATATCGAGTGTATAGGCGCCGCCACCGTGCAAGACCTTGTTCAGGTAGTGGTCCTGGTTGATGACCATCGCCGACATGTAGCGGTCGCCGACATCCGGAAGGGTGACCGTCGCGCCCTTGCTGATATTGATGATCGCGGCGCTATAGAGAGTGTCCCGGTTCGCGCTGATGGTGGTCTGAGCATGGACGGGCATCATTTCGCGGAAGTGGTAGAACTTGTTTACCCCTCCAGCGAGGGCAACATATTTGCCGAACTCGATATCTGTCGCGGCACGGATAAAGTTGTCTACCGTGACTGGGATTTCCCTGCTGTCGGCAAGTTGGTCCACTGTGGTGTCGAAGTTTTGGGCATGAGCGGGACCGAAGACGATCGCGGCCAGGAATGCAAGAAACAAAAATATGCGGTTTGCCAACTGTTTACCTTTCATGAGTCGCCCCTCAAGTCTTCGTTTTCCTGGCGTTTTATCATAGTGCGACCGGTCATTTTGTGACAAAGAGACGCTATGAGACAGAAGTTGGTCAACATCATCGAACTGGCGCACGTCGTGGACATTCTTGACAGCTTCGTCCCGAAACACGTCGTCGGGAGTGCGCTCCGAACGGCTGGTCTCGACCGTAAGATGCTGTCAGAAGGAACCGGGTTTGTTTCCTACGCTGCTGAGGCCGTCATTCTGGAGTCCGTCGCCCGCATGATAAGCGATCGCCATCTGGGTGCCAGGGTTGGCTGGGCCTTCGACTACTTGGCTTACGGAGCTTATGCGAACTACGTGCTGGGCGCACCGGATCTGCGATCTGCGCTTGACCGCGGGCGACGCGCGCTGTCGCTGACGCATCCTGGCTCTGAAATCGTGATCCGACAGACTGACACGCACGTTGTCGTCGGACGAGACTCGAAAGGCTTCTCGGTCGTCGGCCACCGACACCTCGACGAAGGGGCGCTGTTCGTTATTTCCAAGGTGGCCAGGCATTTCCTCGGCACGGACTGGCAGCCCGATTGGTTTGAACTTCCCGATGGCAATGGTGACGACAAGTCAAAGCTTGCAGATCTGTTCGGCGCACCTGTTAGGACGGGAGCCCAGTCACCGTCCGTCGCGCTTCGGCTTTGCGACCTTGACACGCGAAACCCGCACCCCTTGCAGTCTCGGAAGACTATTACATTGGGGGACCTGGGTGCGCTCATGGGGGTTGAGCCGGTTCAGTCCATTGAAGGCGCGGTTTTGCAAATCATGCGCGCTCATCTTCCGACAAGTGTGCTTTCCGAGAGCAAAGTTGCGGCCCATCTTGCGATCGGCCCCAGGTCACTTCAGAGGGCCCTTAGGGCGGAAGGGACGGCATACAGGACAATCCGCTCCATGCTCATCGAGGAGCAGGCGCGCGAAATGCTTCAGCAATCGGACATTCCGGTCGAACGGATCGCCGAAATGCTGGGATACATAGAGCCGAGAAGCTTTCGCCGTGCGTTCAGGGAGTGGACCGGCTCTTCACCAAAGAGCTTCCGGGGAAACCGAAACACAAACACTTGAGTCGTTGCCGCTGATCACATTCGCATATACACGATGGATTTTCTGGAAACCCAAGGCGTCCCGAAGTCTGCCAAAAAATTTTGAATTCCCCAGACCTGCGCTTCGTCCGCTCTGGCGGCATTTGCCGTTCTTGAGAATGTGCGGCCGCAGCGAATGGCAGGTCCGGCGACGCCGCACTGCGGAGACTGCAAGCGGGGAGAAGGTCCGCAAAGGGCCGTCCTCATCGTTGTAATCTTGGCCTAGTCCGAAGATGCTGCAGTCGATCTTACGGCGGCAGTGAGCCCACTCTGACCGATGCTGCGCTGCGCACGAACGTCTATTGTTGGAGAAGTGCCAACGCCGTTGCAAAACCAAACCGAGTTTCGCCTACGGCTCTTGGGTCGGCGGCTTTCGAAGACTCATGACTGGTCACAAAAACCGTACAATTGATTTTTTTGGCCCTTTGAGGCACTTGGGCTGGATGCGATTTCTTTTTGTCTTACCAACCCTGCTGGCTTGCCTGTGTGCATCCGTCCTCTTTTGGGGGTCGCATTCGTACTTCAAGTCACAAGAACTGGACAAGGCAGCAGCGCGCCTGACGCTCTATCGCAGCACGGTCGCTGCGACCCTTGAACACTTTACGCATTTGCCGTTCCTGCTCTCGCAAGACCCGGTTGTCATTGAGACAGTCAAAGGTGGGGATACGCGCGCTCTGAACAAGCGTTTGGCGCGATTTGCACAAAGTGCAGGCATCGACGCGATCTATCTGATGAATGCTGAGGGACTGACAATCGCGGCATCCAATGCGCGATCTCCAAACAGCTTTGTTGGCCAGAACTACGCATTCCGCCCCTATTTTCAAGCAGCCCTTAACGGCGAGCTTGGTGAGTTCTACGGCATTGGGGCCACGACAGGTATTCCCGGATATTTCTACGCGATGGCCGTGCGGCCCGAGCGCGCGGAAAACAAAGGGGTGATTGCTATCAAGCTGGACTTGTCGATCCTTCAGGACAGTTGGCAAGCATCTGGGGAACGGATTATTCTGTCGAATTCGGACGGGGTGGTTCTTTTGGCGTCCAATCCGGACTGGCGGTATCGCACCTTAGAGGAGCTTGATCCGGAGCAACGCGAACGCATCGTAGCGGCGCGCCAGTTTGCCGAGGAACGGCTGACCGCATTGGACTGGACCCCGAACTTGGGAAACCAGACCGTGACCATTGAAGGCGAACGCTACCTGTATCTTCGCGCCAGCAACCTGCCCAATTCCTGGTCGCTGCACCTGCTTGCGCCGGACGACGTCGCTGTCACTCGAGCATGGCTTACGACCGGAGCGATGGTTTTGCTTGGCGGTGCTCTTCTGCTGGGTTGGCAAGTGCGCCGCGTGCGCCAGATTGGCGCGGCCCTGGTACGGTCAGAGCACGAAGAGGCAACGCTTCGTTCGGCAAACGAAAGACTGGCCATTGAGATCGAGGAACGCAGGACGGCTGAAAGAAACCTGAAAAAGACGCAAGCTGAGTTGGAGCGGGCGGGGCGATTGGCAGCTCTGGGTCAATTGGCTTCGTCTGTGACGCATGAACTGGGTCAGCCAATTGCCGCGATGCGCAATCAACTGACAGCGTCGGAGATGTCTTCAGGACCATCAGGGTTGGGCGAAAAGATGCAGGAACTTGTTGCGCGGATGGAGGACATTACCCGTCAACTGAAATTCTTCTCGCGAAAGGGACGCGATCAATTTGATGATGTGGACCTGGAACAGGTTGTGTCCGAGGCACTGAATTTGCTGACACCTAACATCGCTGCCGTGGCAGCGCAGATCACCTTCAAGCCGCCAGACGCCAGTATCCGGTTGCATGGCAACAAACTGAGGCTGGAACAGGTCATCACCAATCTGGTGCGCAATGCGCTGGATGCGGTTGAAGGGGCCGAGACCCGCCAGATCACCATCGGGTTAGGGGAAACCGGGGACATGATCTGGTTTGAGGTCTCGGATACGGGGCACGGCCTGGGCGGGCAAACACTTGATGATCTGCGTGAACCCTTTGCCACGACCAAGGAAAGCGGCAAAGGCATGGGGCTTGGCCTCACGATCTCGGCGGGCATCGTATCGGATCATGGCGGTGTGTTGTCGGCAAAAGACCGGGAAGATGGAGGGGCGATCTTCCGGGCCGAGTTTCCAAAGACCCCTGAAGGATCAACGTCGTGACACAATTCCGTATTTTGATTATAGACGATGATCGCATGATGCGCAGCTCGCTTGTCGACCTGATGGAGGCCGCAGGCTGGACCACCAAAGACTTGCCCCGCGCGATCGAAGCCGAACGCTGGCTGGGTCAATTCAACCCCGATGTGATCCTGTCGGATGTGCGCATGCCCGGCATGTCCGGCATTGAGCTCTTGCAAAGCCTGGGCGACGCCCCGCCGGTGGTTCTGATCTCGGCTCACGGAGACATCCCGATGGCCGTAGATGCCATGAATTTCGGAGCCTACAGTTTCGTTGAAAAACCCTATGATCCAAAGCGGCTGCTGACGATCCTGACCCATGCGGCGGAACAGCACCAGATGCGGGAACGTAATCTTCGGCTCCGCTCTCGCCTGCATCAGTTGTCAGGTCTTGACCGGGTGCTGGTAGGCCAAACACCTGAAATGCAGCGCCTGCGCGATACGATCACCAATGTGGCCGACAGCGATGCCGCCGTTCTGATCCACGGAGAAACCGGAACTGGAAAAGATCTGGTTGCACGCGCATTGCATGATGTCTCAATACGCTGTGACGGCCCCTTTATCGCGGTGAACGCGGCGCAGTTCGGGGTTGAGCAACTGCCGCTTATCGTGCGTGCGGCGACGGGCGGGACATTGTTCCTGGATGAAATCTGCGCGTGCCCGATTGAGGTACAGTCAAGCCTGTTGCGCCTGATCGAAACCAAGGAATTCCTTGATCCGGCCAGAGGCGCACCGGAACAAGCGAATTTGCGAGTGGTCTCGGCCACCAATGTCAACACGGACGAGGCCGTTGAACAGAATGTGCTGCGTGCAGACCTGTTGTTTCGGCTGGATACGTTCGGCCTGAAACTGCCGCCGTTGCGCGCGCGTCTGGATGACATCGCATTGCTGGCAACCAAGTTCCTGACAGAGTTTGCGACGGTCTACGGGGTGGCGGCCCCAGAACTCGCAGAGGAAGACATCACGGTCTTGCTGGCACATGGCTGGCCGGGCAACGTGCGTGAGCTGCGCAATGTCGTAGAACGCCGCGTGATTATGGCGCGACAGGGATGTGAGAGCATCGCCGAGGTCATGCCGGGCGGCCAGTTCGATGCCGCGTCCCGCCCCGGATTGCGTGAGGCGGTCGCGTCTTTTGAACGGCAGGTGATCGCCAAGGCCATCCAGACACATCAGGGTCGCATGGACGAAGTGGCCGATGCGCTGTGCATCGGACGCCGCACCCTGAACGAGAAAATCGTCAAACTGGGTCTCGACAAGGACGCCCTTTTGTAGCCTGCGGAATTCCGCAGGCATCGGCCTCGCTCCCACGCAATTTTCTTCATGAGTCCTGCCTCTTCAATTCTGGTTTGGTGCGCCCATCAAGCTGGAGGAGACTACTGATGCAAAAATTTCTTGGACGTGCAGCCGTTGCTGCCCTTGCGGTGGCCTTTGGCACCGAAGCGATGGCAACCGAGTGGAACGTTTCGCTCTGGGGGAAACGCCGTGCCTTTACAGAGCATGTCGAAAAGCTGGCGGAACTGGTCAGCGAAAAGACCGCGGGTGAGTTCACGCTGAATATCAGTTATGGGGGTCTTTCCAAGAACCGCGAAAACCTCGACGGTATCTCCATTGGTGCCTTTGAAATGGCGCAGTTTTGCGCAGGCTATCACCGCGACAAGAACCCCTCGATCACCGTTCTGGAACTGCCCTTTCTCGGCGTGACTTCGCTGGAGCAGGAAGTGGAACTCTCGATGGCTGTCTATCAGCATCCCGCGACGGTGGCTGATCTGGGGCGCTGGAATGCGACATTGTTGATGCCGTCGCCTTTGCCGCAATACAACATCGTTGGTGTAGGCGATGCACCATCGAAACTGGCAGATTTTGAAGGCCTGACCGTTCGCGCGACTGGCGGCATCGGCAAAGCGATGGAAGCCGTAGGGGCCGTGCCGACATCCATGTCGGCAACCGAAGTACGGCAGGCGATGGACAGCGGTGTCGTCAAGGCAGTCAGCTTTGCGCCGCACGCCCATATGTCTTTTGGCACAATCGAAAACGGCAAATGGTGGACGACCAATCTCAACCCTGGCACCGTGAATTGCCCGGTTGTGGTGAACACCGACGCCCTGAACGACCTGAGCGATGAACATCGTGATGCCCTGCTCAGCTCGGTTGATGCGGCACTGGACCACTATGTCGCCAGCTACAATGGCAAGACCATGGAGGCCTGGGGGCCTGCTCTCGAAGAACGTGGCATTACCCAGGTGACGTTCTCGGATGACGAGATAGAGGCATTCAAAGAGGCCGCCGCTGCGCCCGCAGCTGCCGCCTGGATCGAACAGAACGCGTCTGCGGGCCTGCCTGCACAAGAACTCTATGACCTCGTGACCGGAATGATTGCGAAGACGAACTAGCAGCCACTCACCCGGCCCTGCGCGTCTTCTCCCATCGTGCGGGGCCGATCATTTTCCTTTTTCAGGTTGGATTTGTCCGATGGCAACAGCATCCCTTGTGCTGACCGATGACAGCATGATCAGCCGCCTCGATCTGGCGCTACTGCGTTTTGAACGGATCTTGGCCCTTTTAAGCGGGCTGGCGGTTTTTTCTCTGATGATCCTCGCAGTTGTGTCCGTTGGTGGTCGCAACGCGGCCAATACCCCTCTGCCAGGCTACGTTGACTGGATCGAGCAGGCGATGCCGCTGATCGCCTTCATGGGCGTGTCCTACGTGATGCGCGAGGGCGGGCATATCCGAATGGATATTTTGGTGGGCCGCCTGCGCGGGCGCGCGCTTTATACCGTCGAGTTGATCACGACCCTCGCCGTGTTGGCACTGATGGTACTGATGGTTTGGGGCTCCTGGGCGCATTTCGGGCGCAGCTTCGACTTTGCGGCGCCGATGTGGAGCCGCGACAGTTCCATGGACATCGCACTGCCGATCTGGCCTGCCAAACTCCTCGCGCCGGTCGCTTTCGGCGTTCTCTGTCTGCGACTGATCTTGCAAAGCCTGGCGTATGGTCGGGCCATTTTGACAGGCCACGCCATCGCCGTCCCGCTGATCGCGGATGCCGCCAAACAAGCTCAGCTGGAAGCTGATCAGTTGAAGGATGATCCTGATGGAACCGATTGAGATTGGCCTTTGGGTCACGGGCGGTCTGCTCGTTCTCGTTGTACTTGGTATGCGGGTTGCATTTGCTGCCGGTCTGGCCGGGATGGTTGGCCTGATCTGGATTTTCTGGGCCAAGAAGGACTATGGCGCGGGTGACTTCGGCTGGGCCTTGAGCGTGGCCGTCAAAACAGCCGGTCAGGTGCCTCATTCCAAAGTCTCAAGCCAGGCCTTGTCCCTGATCCCGACCTTTATCCTGATCGGTTATCTTGCTTACTACGCGGGGCTGACCAAGGCGCTTTTTGAGGCCGCCAAACGCTGGATCGCCTGGGTGCCAGGAGGACTGGCTGTCTCGACCGTATTCGCAACCGCGGGATTTGCCGCTGTTTCTGGTGCGTCGGTGGCAACCTCCGCCGTCTTTGCCCGGATCGCCATCCCCGAGATGCTGAAAATCGGATATGACAAGCGATTTGCTGCGGGTGTAGTTGCGGCGGGCGGAACATTGGCCTCGCTGATCCCACCCTCTGCCATTCTCGTGATCTATGCGATCATCGTGGAACAGGATGTCGGCAAGCTTCTTCTTGCAGGGTTCATTCCGGGCGCATTTTCGGCCCTGATCTACGGGATGCTGATCGTTGGCATGGCGCTGACTATCAAAGGCTTCGCCCCGCCGGTGAGTGGATTCACATGGCGCGAACGTCTGATATCTCTGCCCCCGGCGCTGCCCATCGTCTTTGTTGTCGTGACCATCATCTGCTTTGTCTACAACCCTTTCGGTGGCGATGCCTGGGGCACGCCCACAGAAGGCGGCGCAATCGGAGCCTTTGTCGTATTTCTCATGGCCCTTTGGCGCGGCATGCGTTGGACCCAACTGAAAGACGCATTGCTTGAGACTGCCAAGCTGAGTGTTATGATCTTCACGATCATCTGGGGTGTGCTGATCTACGTGCGCTTTTTGGGCTTTGCTGATCTGCCGGGGGCGTTCTCCGACTGGATCACATCGCTCACCATGTCGCCCATGCTGATCCTGATCTGCATTCTTCTGGCCTATGCGGTGTTGGGCATGTTCATGGACGCCATCGGAATGCTTCTTCTCACGCTCCCCGTCGTCTATCCTGCAGTCATGGCCCTGAACGGCGGAGAACTCGTCTCTGCCGCCGACAGCACGTTCGGGATGAGCGGACCGATGTGCGCGATCTGGTTTGGCATTCTGGTGGTGAAGATGGCCGAGTTCTGTCTCATTACACCACCCATAGGCCTGAACTGCTTTGTTGTGGCGGGGGTCCGAGATGACCTGACAGTCCAGGATGTATTCAAAGGTGTGACGCCGTTCTTTGTTGCAGATGCCATAACCATCGCACTGCTCGTCGCCTTCCCCTGGATTGTGTTGTGGCTGCCCAGTTTGGCGTAGGAAAAAACGCCAGGGAATCCTTACCGGCGCCCTAACTTTTGAGTTGGGGTGTCTTACTTCTGCGCCAAGCTGATAACTCATAGATTTCTTTGGCAGGCAGAAACGAGTCTTCCGGACACTACCCGTTTCGCCAAAGCCGACTTTGGCGCAGCCGCAGCGAATTGGAGCTTTGTCCCGCAATCTGTGAGTTCGACGAGGCCCGGAGTTCGCGCTTGCGGCGAATGTCCGGAAAGCGGGCTGCAACCGCAGAATTCAGGACTAAGGTCGAACGGCATCTGTGGGTGGCTCCTGCATTGCAAGAGTTTTTTGGCGATTTCTGCGGTCGATTTCGTCAGTACTGTCGTCTGTCCGGCCTGTTCGTGCGGTGGTGTTCCGCTGGCCCTGATGAATTCCGCGAGCGAGGTTCCAATCGGCTTATCGGCCTCGGAAGAGGGCCGCTGCCATTCCCGGAGTGTCCTTGCTCTTGGTTGACTTACTTCCGCATCATCACTTCAACGTCTTGCATCTCGTGGGCAGTCGGTGTGGTTAGAACGCCGGCTGCCGGTATTCCTGTTTCTTCGTGAGCATCGCCCAGATGGCCCGCGCTGCCTTGTTTGCCATGGCGACTGTTGCCAGCCGGAACGGCTTGTCAGCGATGATTTTGGCAGTCCAGAGATCGACCTTCTCGGGTGAGCGTTTCGCCATGACCGCGCGCGATGTCATGCTCACGACCAAAAGTTTGCGAATGTAACGATCGCCTTGCTTTGTGATCTTGCCCAGCTTCTCCTTGCCGCCGCTCGACTTGTTGAGCGGGGTGAGGCCCAGCCATGCGGCCAGATCTCTTCCTGTCCGAAACTGATGCGCGTCACCGATTGTGGCGACAATTGCTGACGCTGTGATCGGCCCGATGCCAGGCATGCGCATCAATCGGCGTGCATCTGCACTCAGCAATGCATGTTGCTCGATCATCTTCGAATAGCCGTCAATGCGTTCATTCAGGCCGATGAACTGATAGCACTGTATGCCAAGCATGCCGTTCGCGATTTCAGGCATGTCGGGATGATCGCCGCTCAGATGGCGCTTCGCAAAAGCCGTCACCGCTTCGATCCCGATGGGCAATATTTGCCCAAACTCGCGCAATAGGCTGCGGATCATGTTGGCCAACTGTGTGCGCTGTCGGACGGCCAGGTCGCGCGTTCTGTGAATGGATAATATGGCCTGCTGGTCTTCCGTCTTGATATCTACGAAACGCATTGTCGGACGGCGGACCGCCTCGCAAATCGCTTCTGCGTCGACAGCATCGTTTTTTCCGCGCTTAACATATGGTTTGACATATCCGGCAGGCATGAGCTTCACATCATGCCCGAGCTTGCGCAGCTGACGACTCCAATGATGGGATGAACCGCAGGCTTCCATGCCAACCGTGCACGGTGGCAGTGTCTCAAAAAACGCCAGCAGCTTCGCGCGTTTGATCGCCTTGTTGAAGATGACGCAGCCGCTCTCCGAAATGCCGTGTACTTGAAAAACATCCTTGGCCAGATCGAGGCCGACGGTCTTTACTGTCATTGGGTGGCTCCTTTCCTAGCAGTCTTTGACAACTGCACTTTGGCACATTCGATGCCGGTGGAGCAGGAACCACCCACCTCATCCGGATTGGGCCGTTCTCCAAGTTTCCTTTCGACGTTGAGTTACTTGAGGCCGGTACCGCTTTGGAGGTTGGAGGGCATCCTTTGTGCGTATTTCGGAAGCCGCTTCCCGGTCAGGGCCCAAAATCGATACAATCCGCTATTACGAGGCGGCGGTGGTAGTTCCAAACGTGGCCCATGGTACGGACGGGCAACGTAGTTTTTACGACCCGGTCGGGCTTTGCGGTGCTGGCGCTTTGCCGGTTTCGGGGTGCAGTGAACCATGCGGGGCAGGCCCTAGCCGGAATCTCGGCCCTTGCCTCCACCCTGGTTTGCCGACGCCCCGAGGGGGCAACCTGATACCGGAGGCATGAATTCTCTTCACATTCCTGTGCCAGCCCTTTGCAGACAGGTGTCCAGCCGTCAGGATTGCGCATCCCCCGACCGGAGATTCCAATGCGCCGTCCTGTCCTGTTCGCCTTTCTCTTCGTCGCCGGTACAGCGCTCGCCAGCCCCGACCGCTGGGAACTTGAGTGGCCGCAGACCAATTTCAGCCGCAGTGCGGTCACGGATTGGTCCGAGATTCAGTCCGGCGGTCCGCCCAAGGACGGAATCCCTGCGATCAGCGATCCCAATTTCCTGCGCGTTTCTGACGAAACGAGACTGGGTAAACGCGAGCCAGTAATCACGCTTGAGATCGACGGGGCCGAGCCTCGAGCCTATCCGATACGCTATCTGGTATGGCACGAGATCGTGAATGACAGCGTCGGCGGTATCCCGGTGGCCGTCACCTTTTGCCCATTGTGCAATTCCGGCATGAGCTTCGATCGGCGCACCGCTGCGGGCACGCTCACATTCGGCGTCTCAGGTAAGCTGCGCCATTCCGACATGTTGATGTATGACCGCGAAACTGAAAGCTGGTGGCAGCAGGCCATCGGCCGGGCCATCGTCGGCGATCTGACAGGCACCGAATTGAAGACCCTGCCCACTTGGATGGAAAGCTGGGAGGAGTTCAGCAGCCGTAACCCGGATGGGCTGGTGATGAACGAACCGGCCTATATTCGCGACTATGGGCGCAACCCTTATCGCGGCTATGACACCCTGTCGCGGCCCTTTCTCTATTCCGGTGAAAACCCGCCCCATGGCATCAACCCACTGGCGCGCGTGATCCGCGTCGGCGACAAAGCCTGGACTCTGGAGAGGCTGAGAGCAGAGGGCGAGATCTCTGAGGCCGGGAAAACGCTCTCCTGGCGCGCGGGGCAGGCCTCGGCCCTCGACACCGGGCGCATCGCCAAGGGGCGCGATGTAGGCTCAGTCCGGGTGCGTAACGCATCGGGACAGGATATCGCCCATGATGTCATGTTCGCCTTTGCATTCCACGCCTTCTGGCCGGAAGGCAGATGGATGCTGGCCGACGGGGGTGAACGTACGCTCTCGAAATGACCGCTTGACGGACGCGGGCCAGACAGCCATCAGCCGCGTGCAATCAAGTTAGCAATGCCCCTGCCGTTCCGACGAAGAGAACGCACCATGCAACGTTTCAAGCGTATGCGAAGTTTGCTGAAATTCGCCTCCGTCCACTCCTCCGTCTAAAACCATTTCAACCAGGAAAGATCGCTCACCAGCCGAGACACCCTAAAGCTGACACGGTCCGCCGCTCTTGCCGAGTTGCGCAAACTTGGTGCTGTATATTGGTGCTGTATAAAGGACAGTTCTTTTGGCCTAACGGAGACAGGTTCGAATTTGTCTGACAGCACCTTTGTCTGACAGCACCGGTCAAGCACCCGCGGCCAGTGATACTAGCGATTCGGGTTCCATGCCGTTGACGCCGGCGTCGGAGACTAAGTTGCTTGCAAGCAAGTTTTTGAAAACGCTTCCGTTCCACTGCTTTCCCTAGCGTAAACTTATCTCCTTGCATTGCTGTGTCGCAGAAAGGATAAAATCTCAATTGGAGATAATGCGGGGTGGGCCCGCAAGACACTAGGACTTAAGACAATGGAAAAAATCCAGAACTTCACAGCGATTTGGAAAGATGCGATGGGCGAATTTCCCCTCAAAGCCGCAGTCTTCGAAAATGCGTTCAGAACTTCCACATCGCTGAGCGAAAAACTGTCGCGCATTTCATTAGAAGCGGCTGAAAAATCAACGGATATTTCCAGCGTGTGGACCAAAGATACCATTGTCAAGCTGACCGAAGTGTCAAAAGCCAAGGCGGAGCCAACTGAGTACGCAAAAGCTGCCACAGATTTTTTGTCGGGCGCTACCGAAGACGCCACTGAAATGATGTTTGCTTTTGCCGAGATCGCCAAGAAAGCCCAGATAGACACTGTCGAGTTGCTGATGACCGCCGGCAGAGACATCACCAAAGAATCCGCCGCTGCAAAGAAAGCCTTAGCAGCCTAATTCGGAACAAGAGAACAGAATTGCGCCGTTTCTTATTAATTGGTGCAATAGAGAAGGGCAGATTGAAGAATCTGCCCTTTATGCGCGTGTGTAAGAGGATCGAAACGTTATGTATGATATGCTCCGGTGCGCACCTATGTAACGTAGCCCTATGTAAAGGCGGCGTGAATATCGCTTATTTACAAGCCTCCGATGGGGGAAACCATTGATCGCCGTCGAAAAAGATATCCGTATCCTGTCATCCTTTTGGGAATTTTTTGGTCAAGAAGCGGTTGCTCGTTCCACAGGGATAAATGATTGGTTAACCCGTAGACTATTAGTTTATGACAACCCAAACTTTGGCGGTGCAGCGAATGTCGGCAATGCGGGCTGCGCTGCAGCGTTCCGAAGGTACAACGCAGGTCTGGTTTGGGCCGCCTGCGTGAACCGTTATTGGCAGGGCAGGGACCCTTTCTGCATCGGCCCCGAGGTCCTTTGTGAGCCCAGACCTACCGGATGCTGCACGATGTATAAACGTCAGCTTTGCTAGAGATGACATTGCACTTGTCAAAACGACATGTATAATGTCGTTATGAAAGCAGAACAACTTCACCAACTGATTTGGATGTCACGCCCCTTGATGCAGGCCGCAGAAGCCTGCGTAGAAGCGGGCTTGGTCGGAACCAACCTAACAGTCCGGATGCGCGCCGTTCTTGAGATGCTGGACAAATATGGAGAGCAGACCGTGCCAGAGATTGCGGCACGACTCGAAATCAAACGGCAATACGTTCAGATCATGTGCAATGAGACGCTCGCCTCAGGTCTGGTCGAGCAACGCCCAAATCCTCGCCACAAGCGGTCTCCTGTCCTGGCGTTGACCGATCACGGTCGCACCCTCATCGAGGAGATTATTTCCAAGGAAATGAAGCTCATGGAGAGGGTTGGTGCGAACCTGCGCAGTGAGAGCATTTCCACGGCGCTTGAGGTGGTGCTCACAGTGACGGACATACTAAAAACCCAAGCGGGAGAGAGCGAATGACTTTCGGTGTTATCTTGGCCACCGTGGTCTTGCTCGTCATTCTATGGCTCGGCAACGGTATAAGACGCATTGGCGCGGTCAGTGTTGGAGACACGATATCGGACCAGAATGGATCAGCACTACTGCTGATTGATCTACAGTCGGTGTTCTGGGAGCGCGGTCCGTACTTGAACGCCGCAAAAGAAGGCGCCGCAGGTGTCATTCTTTCGGAAGTAGAAGCTGCGAAAGCGCAAGGCCATCCCGTCATCGCCGTGCGTCAGGAATGGTCTATCCCTTCAACCAAGGCAGTGGCAAAACTCTTGATGAAAGGGCAGGCGATAGAGGGCAGCGACGGGACCGAAATTGCCGATGTTTTCACATCACTACCTGACCATGTGCTTATTAAGCGCGTGCAGGACGCATTCGAAACAGGCGAACTTGATGCTCTTTTGAAGGGTTACGGCGTCGGCAGGTTGCGTCTTGTTGGTTTGGACTTGAATTACTGTGTGCAAAAGACGGCGCTGGCGGCCAGAAACCGAGGCTATGAAGTCACCGTCGTGAAAGAGGGGACGCTCGCAGCCGCGCCGACGGAAAGCGCTGAAAAGAAGATGTCGTCAGCAGGAGTGGCCGTTTCCTGAGCGGACATTGATCTTTCAAACGCAAACGGCAGCTAAGTCCGGATAGTGTTGAAGAAGTCGACGTTTGAACTGCCGGTTGGCGAAGCCGAAAGCAGTCGATTTATTCCTCTCAGCCTGTTGGTTCTGGTTGCG
>NZ_JBQERN010000016.1:0-69024 GCF_056535105.1 Ruegeria sp. O5
TCGGTCCCATCATCGCCGCACCTCCGCTCATAAAACGAGTGAATCAGCGACAGACCGACCAATCAATGGACTTTTTCAACACTATCCGGACCTTACTGCCATTCGTCCCAATGATTTGAATGACCGCTCATGGTTCCAATGTAGTCAGGCATCTTCGGCTGAGCGCGCCGTTAGCCATGTCACGACATTGACGACCGATTCATTGGTTTTGGCGGTTCGTGGCATGAGGACATAGAAATCATTTCCGCTCGCGTCCCAAGCTGCACCAACCTCGATCAAACGTCGGGCTTCAAGGTCATTAGCCACCAGAAACCGGCTTACCAACGCCAAACCTTGCCCGGCGATTGCTGCATCGACCGCAAGGGAGGTTTGGCTCAGACGAAGGTGACGAGGAGACTGGTCCCGTACGCCTAAATGCGCAAGATAGCTGGGCCATAGGTCATGGGTATCATGGACCTTCGGCTGGTTGGCGAGGTTTTCTGGGTCAAGATGAGCGTCACCTTTGGCCGCAAACTTTGGCGCGGCGACAGCGATTAGCGACTGCTTGAACAAGAGCGTTACGTCCAGCGATGCGCCAAATGGCGGCGATCCCTGGCGCACTGCAAGGTCTATCCCGTCGCTGTGGAAGCTGGAAACTCTTTCGGTCGCCATAATCCGCAAATCGATATCCGGGTGCGCTGCGGTGAAGTCCGGTAGGTTGGGGATCAGCCATTTCGCAGCAAAGGTCGGTGTGACACTGATAAGAACTTTATTCGGCTCTGGTTTCAGTTCGGCAGTTGCGGCTCGAAGGTCTACGAACACTCCGGCAATGCGGTTGTGATAGCTGCGCCCGACTGGCGTAAAAGCCAAGCCTTTCGGCACCCTTTCAAACAAGACCACATCAAGATGCGCTTCGAGCTGGCGTACCTGTTGTGCAACGGCCCCTTGCGTAACGCCCAATTCATCGGCGGCTGAGCGGAAGCTGAGGCGGCGACCGGCTGCATCGAACGCACGCAAACTGTTGAGCGGGGGAAGTTCGGTCATTTTTCAATAGTAATTCTACTGTCATGCAACATCAATTCTGAATCGAATTTCACCAAAAAAATAACCATGTATGGTTCAATCAAGAAAGGATACTCGACATGACAGTAGAAAAAGTAGCTTTGATCACGGCTGGCGGCAGCGGCATGGGCGCGGATGCAGCCCGCAAATTGGCAGAAGATGGGTTCAAAGTCGGCATCCTGTCCTCGTCCGGCAAGGGTGAGGCGCTCGGCGGAGAACTCGGCGGCTTTGGCGTGACTGGCTCTAACCTTGATGGAGAAGCGCTGAACGCTCTGGTCGAGGGTGCGAAGGATCGTTGGGGCCGTATCGATGTCTTGGTGAACTCTGCTGGCCACGGACCGAAAGGACCGGTTCTCGAAATCAGCGACGACGATTGGCATCAAGGGATGGAAGTCTACCTGATGAACGTGATCCGTCCGACAAGGCTTGTCACACCCACAATGCAGGCGCAGCGCGGCGGGGCGATCATCAACATCTCAACCTTTGCGGCATTTGAACCTGACCCTCTTTTCCCAACGTCGGGGGTCTTCCGGGCCGGGCTTGCTGCATTCACGAAACTCTATTCGGATAAATATGCGTCCGAGAACATTCGCATGAACAACGTCCTTCCGGGATTCATAGACAGTCTGCCCGAAACCGAAGACCGCAAAGCGCGTATTCCCATGGGGCGCTACGGTTTCGCTTCGGAGGTGTCTTCTCTCATTTCGTGGCTCGCCTCGAATCATGGTGGCTACATGACAGGACAAAACTTGCGTCTCGACGGAGGATTGACACGTGCAGTCTGATACCTTGGCGCTCGCGTCATCGCGCGAGCGCCTTGTCTTCGCGGTCAAGTGGGGCGCATCCGCAGTTCAGATCATGGGATACACCGCGACCGGGTTTGGCTGGACACCATGGAACCTCTACCTGTTTCTTGTCGGAGTCGTGGGTTGGTTCGCCGTCGGCGCTCTATGGAATGACAAGGCGCTCATGCTGGTCCACCTTGTCGCGCTAGGCGCAATGATTGCAGGTATGGCAAGCGGCTGACACAAAAGAGCGGTCATTAGTGCGTCTTGCAGCATCGGTCAAAGAGGGCTCGAACCTGACATTGAAGTGCCGGTGATCTTGGTGTCAGTGGCACATGGTAGCCTTTCACTGCGCGGGATGTGTCGGCAGGTTCGGCATCGCCACCCAGCCCGGCAATTCATCCGGCGCGACCGAGACATGCAGGCGTTCTGACTGGTCCCGCCCGACCTTGCGGTGTTTGCGCAGCAAAAATATCTTGCCCCAGCCGCGCCAGGTTCCAACCGATTGCGCATGGGCATCCGTCGGGAAACGGGTGCGCCAGCCTTCGGGCATCGGCAGCCCGTGCATCTCGGCCTTGTCCAGCATCCAGATCAACGAGATATTGCTGAGCGGCCGGGCCTCTTCATAGCCGTTCAGCTGGCCGCCGATATCGCCGTGGGTGCCACGGAACCAGACCTGTTCCACATGGCCGTTGAACTCGGGCTTGCATCGCCACAGAACCGGCTCGAACACCTCGCGCGTTTCGTCGAGGGCCAGCGCGTGATAGCCATGCAGAGTGGCAGGGCCCAGCTGGTGGTTGTGAAAGGCATGACGATCCTCGGCCCAGCGCCACAGAAGCGGCAGGCGCAGGCCCAGCGCCTTGACCGTGTCCCAGACACCGACCATCTCGATCTTGACGTTGTCGTGGCAGAACTTGCGGCGGAAATCGCGGGCGGCGGTGCCGCTGACATTGCATTCATAATGGCGGTAGGCTTGCAGGATGTTCCGCTCGGTCGCGTGTTCGGCCTTGAGCAGGCCGATCATGTCGATCACCCCGGCAAGGCTGCGCACGCCGTAGGCCCCACGGGAATAACCGATGAAATAAATCCGGTCACCGGGCTTGTAGCGTGACGCCAGATAGCCATAGGCGCGGCGGATCTGGCGGTTGATACCCCGGCCCATCATCACGTCCATGGTGGATTTCCAGCTTTCCCACTGCACGCCCGCCTCGTAGAACACCGACACCTTGCTGCCCATTTCGCAGCACAGGCGATAGGTCTGACCGGCATGGGTTTCGAACCCCGGTTCGAGGGTGGACATGGTGCCATCTAGGATAATAACGTGGCTGATCGGTTCGCGGTGCCGCGTTTCGGCGGAGTGCTCGGACCGTAAGGGCCGCCCGAGCCATCCCAGAACCTTCCTACTCAGCCGCGACAGTTTCATGCGTCAGCAATTCCCAAACTTTATGAGGTGTGAAAGGCATATCCGCCTGCCGCACCCCGTGATCCCAGAGCGCATCCTGAACCGCGTTCGCCACAGCGGCCAGAGCGCCCACCGTGCCGGCCTCGCCGCATCCTTTCATCCCCATCGGGTTGGAAGTTGACGGCACCGGCGCCGAGGTAAACTTTATCATGGGTACGTCCACCGCGCGGGGCAAGGCGTAATCCATAAACGATGCCGTGAGCAGCTGTCCGTGATCATCATGCACCACATGTTCCGACAGCGCCTGCCCGATGCCCTGAACCACCCCGCCATGCACCTGCCCTTCGGCCAGCATCGGGTTGATAAGATTTCCGAAATCATCAACCACGGTGTAGCGGTCCACACGGGTTTCGCCGGTGACGGAATCGATCACGACCTCGGCAACATGCGCGCCGTTGGGATAGCTGCGGGCATCCAATTGCGCGCGGGACTCATGCGTCAGCAAGTCCAAACGCCCGTCGGCGCGCGCCATGGCCGCGGCTTCGGTCAGGGTCGGCGTCAGGTTCGAGCCCGGCGCGCGGAATGTTTCATGGTCAAATCGCACATCACTGTCCTCGACCCCCATCTTATCGGCCAGATAAGGCGTGAATGCGGCGATCATCTTGTCAATGGTGGCGAGGGTCGCGGTACTTTGCACCGTCACCGAGCGCGAGCCACCGGTTCCGCCGCCATGGCCAAGCCGGTCGGTATCACCCTGAATGACGGTGATCCTGTCCATCGGGACGCCGGTCTGATCGGACAGGAACTGGGCATAAACCGTCTCGTGCCCCTGCCCGTTCGATTGTGTGCCGACATAAAGGTTCACCGTGCCATCCTCGCAAAACTCGACCTTCGAGTTCTCGGAAGGGTCCCCCAAAATACTTTCGATATAGTAACAAAGACCCTGCCCCCGGATCAGACCGCGTTCGGCATCGGCGGCCTTGCGGGCTTCGAACCCGCTGGTCTGGCTGGCCGCGCGGCGCAGGACCATGTCGAAATCGCCGACATCATAGGTTTCACCCGTGGCAGAGGTGTAGGGGAAATCGCCGGGTCTGATGAAGTTTTTGCGCCGCAACTCCCACGGGTCAACGCACAGTTCGCGTGCCGCGCGGTCCATCACGCGTTCCAGCACATAGATCGCTTCGGGGCGTCCGGCACCGCGATAGGCGTCGACCTGTGTTGTCGTGGTATAGAACCCCTCGACCCGGAGATAGGTGGTCTGAACGTCATAGACCCCCATCAGCACCTTGCTGAACAGGCTTGTCTGGATCGCCTGCGCGAAATGGCTGTTATAGGCACCAAGGTTGACTTTGCTGTGGACGCGGTAGGCGGTGATCCGGTGGTCGGCATCAAAGGCCAGCTCGGCCAGAGAGGTCAGGTCGCGGCCGTGGTGATCGGACAGCATTGCCTCGGACCGGTCGGACATCCAGTGCACGGGTTGACCCAGTTTCATCGCGGCCACGGCCACGCAGAAATATTCGGGATATGGCATCACCTTCATGCCGAACCCGCCCCCCACATCCGGGGTGGTGACACGGATCGCATCCGCATCGAGTTTCAGCTTTTGCGCCAGCTGTGCCTTCATCGCCCAGACACCCTGCCCGCCATAGGAAAAGTGCAGACGCCCGCCAGACCAATCGGCCTGACAGCCCCGCGGCTCGAGCGAGCTGATGATGACGCGGTTGTCGTGCACGTTCAGCGACACGGTATGGGCGGCGGCCTGAAAGGCGGCTTTGGTCGCGGCCTCATCACCCAAGCCCCAGTCAAACGCGCGATTGTCGGGCGTTTGCGGGTGCAGGGCCTCACCCCCCGCGTTCACGTCCAGCTTGGCGGGGCGTTCCCGGATATCCATCCAGATCAGCTCGACCGCGCCCTGCGCCTGAACCAGCGTATCAGCGATGACAACGGCCACGGGTTCGCCCACAAAGCGCACCCGGTCCCTCGCCAGCATGTGCCGATCCGGCGCGGCAGAGCCGGTTCCGTCGCGGTTGGTCAAGGTTGCGGCATTCATCACTGTATCGATGCCCGAGGCGGCAAGATCGTCCAATGTCATGACCAGCCGCACCCCGTCGGCATCCCGCGCGGATTCAAGATCCAGCGCGGTGATATCGCCATGGGCCACAGGGCTGCGGAAGAAAGCGGCAAACAGCGCATTGTCGGGCACGGCATCGTCCATATAGCGCCCCTGCCCGGTCAGGAACCGCTGATCCTCGGTCCGTTTTACGGGCTGGCTTTTGCCGAATTTTTCCATGGGATGCTCCTGTCACTGCCTTGATGGCGACACTAGCCCTGCGCTCGCTTATGTCCAGCGCCTTGCATGAAAGCGTCTGGCGACACCGATGTCGTAAACAGGATTGCAGGAGCCACAGAGGGATTCGTAGGCTGTTTGAAAATGCAGCCTGCCGGAGGTCCCCCATGCCCGAACCCATTTCCCTGTCACAGGGCCGCCTGGACGCCCCATCGGTCGACGCGTATTGGCAAGACGGGTTTGCCTTTCCCATCACTGTCTTTTCGCCGGATGAGACCGAACAGTTCCGGGCCGAGCTGGAGCAGATCGAGGAGACCTGGCGCGTGGCTGACCTTCCGCTGCCGCTGAACATGTACAAACGCCTGAACGCCCATGTGGTGATGCCGCTGGTCGCCCGTATCGCACTGGACCCCAGGGTTCTGGACGTCGTCGAAGGAATACTGGGACCGGACTTGCTGCTGTGGTCTGCGGAACTGTTCATCAAAGAGCCACGCACGACGCAGGTTGTTGGAATGCATCAGGACCTGACCTATTGGGGGATGGGCGAAACACCGGATCAGATGACCGCGTGGATCGCATTGTCGCCTGCCACGGTAGCAAGCGGCTGCATGGACTTTGTCAGAGGCAGCCACAAAAACCCGATCCTGCCCCATAACGATACGTTTTCAGACAACAACCTGCTGTCGCGCGGGCAGGAGGTGGCTGTCGATGTGGCAGACGAGGACAAAACACATATTGAACTGCAGCCGGGTCAGATGTCGCTGCACCATGGCCTCACAATCCATGGCTCGGGGCCCAATACGTCGGACGATCGGCGGATCGGGCTGGCGATCCGGTATCTGAACCCGAACGCACAGCAAAAAGTGGCGGACCGCGATTACGCGGTTTTGGCGCGGGGCGAAGACCGGGTGGGCAATTTCATCCTCATCGAACCACCGACCGAGTTGTTTTCGCAGCCAGCCTTGGCGCTTCATGCCCGCATTCGGGAGGATCAGGCCAAGGCGATGACACAAGGCGCGGCACAAAGCACGCACCTGTACGGAAACGAGGCGACCGGCACGGGGTGACTTCGGCAATCGTCGCCGCACAGGGCCTTCCCCTTCCCGTCTCCATTCGCTATTGCAGGCGCTGACCCGAATTTGTTGACGCAGGACGCATCCCATGGCGATGGAAAAGACATTCAACGCGGCCGAGGCCGAGGCCCGTATCTATGAGGCCTGGGAACAGGCCGGAGCCTTCAAGGCAGGCGCGAACCGTTCGCGCGAGGAAAGCTTTACCATCATGATCCCGCCGCCCAACGTGACGGGCGCGCTGCATGTGGGTCATGCGTTCAACAACACGTTGCAGGATATCCTGATCCGCTGGCACCGGATGCGGGGCTTTGACACGCTGTGGCAGCCGGGGCAGGACCACGCGGGCATTGCCACCCAGATGCAGGTGGAAAAGATGCTGGCGGCGCAGGGCAACGAAGGTCGGCGCGAATTGGGACGCGAGAAATTCCTTGCGAAAGTCTGGGAGTGGAAGGGCGAATACGGCGGCACGATCATTGAACAACTCAAGCGCCTGGGCGCCAGCTGCGACTGGTCGCGCAACGCCTTTACCATGGCGGGCGCGCCAGGTGACCCGCGCACCGGGCACGAGAACAGCCCGAATTTCCATGATGCCGTTATCAAGGTCTTCGTCGACATGTACGAAAAGGGCCTGATCTATCGCGGCAAGCGACTGGTCAACTGGGACCCGCATTTCGAGACGGCGATTTCGGACCTTGAGGTCGAGAATATTGAAACGCCGGGCCACATGTGGCACTTCAAGTACCCCTTGGCGGGCGGCGAGACATATGAGTATTTGGAAAAAGATGAAGATGGGAACGTAATCCTTCGCGAAGAGCGGGATTATATTTCGATCGCGACGACCCGCCCTGAAACCATGCTGGGCGACGGTGCTGTGGCCGTGCATCCGTCGGATGAGCGGTACGCGCCGATCGTCGGCAAACTGTGCGAAATTCCGGTTGGCCCGAAAGAGCATCGCCGCCAGATCCCGATCATCACCGATGAGTATCCCGATCCCGATTTCGGCTCGGGCGCTGTGAAGATCACCGGTGCGCATGACTTCAACGACAATATGGTGGCCAGGCGCTGCGGCATTCCGATGTACCGCCTGATGGACACCAAAGGCGCGATGCGGGCTGATGGCGCGCCTTACGCCGAAGAGGCGGGCAAGGCGCAGGAATACGCGCGCGGCAAAGCGTTCACCGAGAATGAGATCGACGCGATCAACCTGATCCCGGATCACCTGCGCGGACTGGACCGGTTCGAGGCGCGTGCCAAGGTGGTCGAAGAGATCACCCGCGAAGGTCTGGCTGTTATGTGTCCAGCGGACGATCCGCGTCTGGGATCGAGCTGGGCTGAAGCCCGGCCTACAGAGGGCGAAGACGGTGGGCAGGACTTCAGCCCGGCACTTGTCCCACTGGTCGAGAGCAAACCGATCATGCAACCCTTTGGCGACCGCTCGAAAGTCGTCATCGAGCCGATGTTCACCGACCAGTGGTTTGTGGATGCCGAAAAGGTCGTCGGTCCTGCGCTGGATGCGGTCAAGGATGGCACGGTCAAGATTATCCCTGAATCGGGCGAGAAAACCTATTACCACTGGCTGGAAAACATCGAGCCCTGGTGCATCTCGCGCCAGCTGTGGTGGGGACATCAGATTCCGGTTTGGTATGGGCCAGGGATCAAGGATGGCACAGTCTCGCATCAAGCAGAAAGACAACCTTTTTGCGCTCCAACATTCGCAGAAGCGAAGACCAAAGCCGCCAAGTTTTATGCTGATGCGCTCGGTTATGAGATAGACTTTATCGAGATGCCGCCAATGGAAGGCTCATCACGGGGAAGCGAGGCCTTTATTGGATCTATCAACTTTGGACCGATCCAAGATGTTAGTCTCATTCGCGACCCCGACGTCCTCGACACCTGGTTCTCATCCGGCCTCTGGCCCATCGGCACGCTGGGCTGGCCCGAAGATACCGAGGAAATGCACCGCTATTTCCCGACAGACGTTCTGATCACCGGCTTCGACATCCTGTTCTTCTGGGTCGCCCGGATGATGATGATGCAATTGGCCGTGGTCGATCAGATCCCGTTCCACACCGTCTACCTGCACCAGCTCGTCCGCGACGAGAAGGGCAAGAAGATGTCTAAGACCACCGGCAACGTCATCGACCCGCTGGAAATCGTCGACGAGTTCGGTGCCGACGCGCTGCGCTTTACCAACGCTTCGATGGCGGCCATTGGCGGCGTTCTGAAACTGTCGCGCGAGCGCATCACCGGCTATCGCAACTTCGGCACCAAGCTTTGGAATGCCGTCCGCTTTGCCGAGATGAACGAGGTCTTTACCGACGCCGTCCCGCAACTGGACGTGGCCGACCTGCAGCCCAAGGCCGCCGTAAACCGCTGGATCATCGGCGAAACCGCCCGTGTGCGGGCGGAGGTCGACGCGGCGCTGGAGAGCTATCGCTTCAACGATGCCGCCAACGGCCTGTACGCCTTTGTCTGGGGCAAGGTCTGCGATTGGTACGTGGAACTGTCGAAACCCCTGCTGCAGGGTGACGACGCCCAAGCACAGGTCGAAACCCGCGCCACCATGCGCTGGGTTCTGGATCAGTGCATGGTTCTGCTGCACCCGATCATGCCCTTCATTACCGAAGAGCTGTGGGGCCTGACCGGCAACCGCGCGAAAATGGTCGTCCATGCCGACTGGCCGACTTACGGCACGGAACTGGTCGACGCCGACGCTGATCGTGAGATGAACTGGGTGATCTCGGTGATCGAGAACACCCGCTCGGCCCGTGCGCAGATGCGGGTGCCTGCGGGTCTTTACGTGCCGATGCTGGTGACCGAGATCGACGCCAACGGCCAAGCCGCGTGGGACCGCAACGAGGCGCTGATCAAACGTCTGGCCCGCATCGACAGCCTGACCAGCGCGGACGCGCTGCCCAAGGGCACCATCTCGATTGCCGCTCCCGGAGCCTCCTTCGGCCTGCCGCTGGCGGATATCATCGACATTGGCGCGGAAAAGGAGCGGTTGGAGAAAGCAAAGGGCAAGCTGGCCAAGGAACTGGGTGGCCTGCGTGGGCGTCTGAACAACCCCAAATTCGTGGCCTCGGCCCCGGATGAGGTGGTCGAGGAAGCCAAAGCCAACCTCGCCGCACGCGAGGAAGAAGAAGCCAAGCTGAACGAGGCGCTGGCCCGTCTGGCCGAGATCGCCTGATCTTCATCTTTTCAAAAATACTCATACCCCGAACCCCGCCGCTGATCTGGCGGGGTTTTCTTTTGCGCGTTCAGACCTTGCCCGTCCCTGCCGCCGCTTGTTAGCAATCACCAACCCCAACCGCCCGAGGCAGTCATGACCCAGTTTGCCCCACCGCTCCAGACAGTCTCGACCGGGCTTGTTGTCGCCATTGTCGGATTCTTCAGTTCATTTCCTATCGTGTTGCAGGGGCTGGCCGCGATGGGGGCGTCTCCGGCGCAGGCGGCCTCGGGCCTGATGATGGCGGCCATCGCAATGGGACTGACCGCCATTGTTCTGAGCCTGTGGTACCGGCAACCGATCAGCGTCGCCTGGTCGACGCCGGGGGCGGCGCTGCTGGCGGTGTCCGCGACACCGGCGCTGGGGTTTGCCGAGGCGACGGGCGCCTTCCTGTGTGCAGGGGCGCTGACGGTTCTGGCCGGGCTTTGGCGGCCACTGGGGCGGCTGGCGGCCGCCATTCCGACGACTCTGGCACAGGCCATGCTGGGGGGGGTTCTGCTGCCGCTTTGCATTCTGCCCTTTCAGGCCGCAGTCGAATTGCCCGCGCAAGCCCTGCCGGTGATCCTGACATGGTTCATCGCGGGCCGGATCAACCGGCTGTTCGCTGTTCCGGCGGCCGTTGTCGCCGCCGCGCTGGTTGTGGTGCTGAACGCAGGCGACGCATCGGTGACCCCGGCGCGATGGCTGGCGGCACCGGTCTGGACCTCGCCCAGTTTCTCGCTGGCTTCGACCATCGGGATCGCCATCCCGCTGTTCATTGTCACGATGGCGACCCAGAATATTCCCGGCATCGCGGTGATGCGCAGCTTTGGCTATACCCCGGCACCGGGCAGGCTGTTTTCATCCGTGGGTGGGGCGAGCCTGTTATCTGCGCCATTTGGTGCACCTGCCACCTGCCTTGCGGCGATCACGGCTGCGATGTGTTCCAATGAAGACAGCCACCCCGACCCCGCGCAACGGTACTGGTCGGCCATCATGAGTGGTGTGTTCTATGGTGTATTCGGTATCTTTGCCGTGGCGATTACCGGCTTTGCATCCCATGCCGATCCGCTGTTGATGGGGACACTGACCGGTGTCGCCCTGATCGGCGTTCTGGCCAATTCGATTTTCGCAGCACTTGAGGTTCCGGCCGAGCGTGAGGCCGCGATGTTGACCTTTGCGATCACCGCATCGGGCGTCACCGTCTTTGGCCTGGGCGCGGCGGTTTGGGGTCTGCTGGTCGGCGGGCTGGCCTATCTGGTCAGCAACAGAGTTCGGTAGCCGCTTTCGCATCCCGCCCTTACCGGGTATAGTTGCGCCATGTTCGGTTCACTTGGAAAACTGGTGGAGCGCCAGATCAAAAAGGCACAGGCCGAGGGGCAGTTGCAGGGCCTTGTCGGCGAAGGTCTCCCCCTGCCCGACCGGTCCGGCGAGGCGCAGGGCGATCCGGCCATCGCCGCCGGGCACCGGATCATGGCGCAAGCCGGGGTTCTTCCCGAAGAGTTCGACATCAAAAAGAAACTGGATGCGGCCCGCAAAGCGTATCCGGCCCTGACCGACCCCGCGGAACGCCGGGCCGCGATGTCGGAGATCGCTGATCTGGAAATGCGTTACAACATGGCCCGCGATGCGCGGCGGGCTTTCATGCGCTGATCACTTGAACTCGGGCTTGCGGCCCTGCATCTGCGCCATCACGACCTCCATCTGATGAGGCTTGCCGATCAGCTCCACCTGCTCGGCGGATTCCGCCTTGAGAACGTCCGCACGGGGCTGGGTTTCGGCCACTTCGATCAGCCGCTTGGCGGCACGGATAGCCGAGGGGCTTTGACCGGCGATATTCTCGGCAATGGCCAGAGCTTCGGTCAGCGGGTCATCTGAAAGCTGCGTGACCAGTCCCCAATCCATCGCCTGCTGCGCGCCGATGGGCCGGGCCGTGTAGGTCAGCAGGCGCAGCACGTCCGAACGCACAAGCCGGGGCAGCAGAACCATGCCGCCCATATCGGGGATGATACCCCACTTCATCTCCATCACCGCCAGTTTCGCCTCGGGGTGCGCGATACGGATATCCGCGCCCAGAGCGATTTGCAGGCCACCGCCATAGGCGACACCCTGAATGGCGCAGATCACCGGCACCGGTACGCGACGCCAGATCAGCGCCAGCTCCTGCATTTCGTTGGCATCTTCGTGGCTGCGGGTCATCAGCCATTCGGTGGGGTCCATATGGGCCATCTTGGCAAAGCTTGCCATGTCGAGCCCGGCGCAGAAGCTTTTCCCCTCGCCCGACAAAACCACGGCGCGGGCGTCCGAGGCGGCGACCTCTTGCCCGGCAGAGAGCAATGCCTTGACCATCGCGTCATCCAGCGCGTTCATCTTGTCACCCCGGGTCAGGATGACATGGGCAACATGGTCTTGATAGGTGACGGATACGCGTGACATGGGGGACCTCCCGAAATTCAGTTGCGGCGACCATGCCCGGACGGGACGCCGATTTCCACTGCGACGTCAGGGCAGATCGCTGACAGGCATCCGCCCGAACCAGGGAGAATCGAGCGTCATGACATAGAACTGATCGCCCACGATCCGGCCCCCTGTCGTGATGCCAATACGGCCCTGCGGATCCTGTAGCGTGCGCAGGATCGTGCCTTCACCATCGAACTGAACCAGCATACCCCGATGGATCGGCGCCGGGCGCACAGCCGGGCCCAGCCGCCAGATCACCTTGCGCAGGAAGGGATACGGCATCAGCGCCTCGGACGGCACACGCGGGCTGGCGAAGGCCATCCAGTAGGTGCCATCGCCCTGTGCTTCGAGATTGTCGGGATAGCCCGGCAGATTGTCCAGCAAGACCTCTTGCTGACCGGCTTTCGGCCCGCTGAGCCACAGCTTGTGCACCCGTGCGCGGCCGGTCTCGGCGATCAGCAGGAAATCTGTATCGGGCGAGAGGGCAATGCCATTGGTATAGACGAATTCAGTGGCAATCTTTTCGGTGCTGCCGTCGGGTGTGTGACGGGCGACATAGCCTGTATCGGATTGTTCCCAGATGGTCAGGACCGAGGTCAGCTTGGTCCCGCCCATGGTTTCGGGGTCGAACCGGTCAGAGGAGTTCGAAAAATAGATCGTGCCGTCCTGTGCCACGTCCAGTTGGTTTGCATAGACCACGGGTGCACCGTTGATATCTGCCACCACGGATTCAAGCGTGCCCGACCCGGTCCAGCGCATCACCCCGCGAAAGCTGTCGGCAATATATAGCGCGCCATCCGGCCCGGCCCTGAGGCCCAGAGGACGCCCGCCAAGCTGGTCGACCACAACAGGGTCGGCCCCGTCAATCCGATAGAGCGTGCCAGACCGGCTGGTCGTATAGACCGCGCCGTCGGGCAGGATGGCGATATCTTCGGGGCCGGTTTCCCCATCCGGCAGGCGGATCAGCTGCGCGGCGTCCAGCGCGGTGTTTTCTGCGAAATCTCCTGTGAAACCGGCATCTTCCGGTATCTCAACGGCGACGGGGATAACGGGAACGGGCCAGAACAGAAGATAGGCAAGGCCCAGAAGAACAATGGCAGACAGTATGCGCATCTGCGCTCCTTACTTTTGTTTCAATACGTTCTGACGCGCGGGATGAGGTGCGCGCTTGCCCGAAGCTCGGGCTTGGGGTTATCTGCAGGCATGACAGGACCTCGATACACCCCGCTTGCCCAATCCCTGCCCGCCACCGTGCCCTTTGTGGGCCCCGAAACGCAAGAGCGTCAGCGCGGCGCGGCGTTCATTGCCCGTCTTGGGGCCAATGAGAGCGTGTTTGGCCCCTCGCCCCGCGCGATCCGGGCCATGGAGCAGGCCGCGTCTGATATCTGGATGTATGGCGATCCCGAGAATCACGATCTGCGCCATGCTTTGGCCGAGTATCATGGGGTAACCCCCGAAAATATCGTCGTAGGCGAAGGGATTGACGGGCTTCTGGGTTATCTTGTGCGTCTGATTGTAGGGCCCGGGGATGCGGTTGTAACCTCGGACGGGGCGTATCCGACGTTCAATTATCATGTGGCCGGGTTCGGTGGCGTTCTGCACAAGGTTCCCTATGCCGGGGATCACGAGGACCCGGCGGCCCTGTTTGCGAAGGCGGCCGAGGTGGGGGCAAAACTGGTCTATTTGGCCAATCCGGACAATCCGATGGGCAGCTGGCATTCCGGCGCGGATATCGTGGCGGCGATGGATGCCCTGCCCGAGGGTTGCCTGCTGATTCTGGATGAGGCTTATGTGGAATGCGCGCCAGAGGGGACAGCGGCACCCGTCAGCGCAGACGACCCTCGCGTGATCCGAATGCGGACATTTTCCAAGGTCTATGGCATGGCGGGCGCACGGGTTGGCTATGCCATTGGAGCGCCCGACCTGATTGCAGCCTTCAACAAGGTGCGCAACCATTTCGGCATGAACCGCGCGGCGCAGGCCGGGGCGCTGGCCGCGTTGCAGGATGGTGCGTGGCTGGAGCACATTCAGGCACAGATCGCAGAGGCGCGTGAGCGGATAGGAACGATTGCCCGCGAGAACGGGTTGGAGCCCCTGCCCTCGGCCACCAATTTCGTGACGATTGATTGCGGGCGGGATGGCGAGTTCGCCAGAGCGGTACTGGAGGCTTTGGTTGCGCGGGGTCTGTTTGTTCGGATGCCGTTTGCAGCGCCCCAGAACAGGTGCATCCGGGTAAGCTGTGGTGAAACAGCAGATCTGGATGCTTTTGCGGCCGCCTTGCCCAAGGCGCTAGTGGAGGTGCGGTCACATACTGCCTAGCACTGGTCTGTCTTGCCATCGGGGCAAAGGGGGGGCTGTCTGCCCCCCATCGCGCAATGCGCGATTCCCCCCGAGGATATTTTTGGCCAGATGAAGGGGCGGATCAGTGCTGTTCGTCTGACGTGTATCAGGCGGCCAGGACGGCGGCGGCGGCCTCGAGCGCGCCTTTGCCACGGGGGATATCAAGCGCGGCCATGGCCGTTTCCATACCGCCCAGCATCGCCATCACCATTTGCCCGTTGACATGGCCCATATGCCCGAGGCGGAAACAGCTGTCGTAATCCTCCATCCCAAGGCCAATGCCCAGTGTCAGGCCCAGTTGATGTTCGGTGAACGCGCGCAGGGCCGTGCCGCGCCCTGCGGTCAGGCGCAGGGCTGTAACGGCATGGCTGCGGTGGTCGCTGTCGGCAACGTTCAGATGCAGCGCGCCGCCTTCGGACCATGTTTCGCAGGCCGCCCAGATGGCAGTAGCCAGACGCTCATGGCGGGCCCAGACCTGTTCGACCCCTTCCGCATGGATCAGGTCGAGCGCGGCGCGCAGACCATAAAGGTGATGTGTCGGCGCGGTACCGTCGAAATACTGGTAGAACAGGTCGGGATTGGCGCGCGGCTGCCAGTCCCAGTATCGCGACACACGCGGCATGGCGGCCCGCTTGGCCTGTGCTTTGTCGTTGAAAAAGACAAAGCCTGTGCCTGCGGGGGTCATCAGGCCTTTCTGGCAGGCGGTGACCGTGACATCGACGCCCCATTCATCCATCTCGAACCGGTCGCATCCCAGCGAGGCGATGCAATCGGCCATCAACAGCGCCGGGTGGTCCAGATCGTCGAGCAGTTTGCGCAGTGCCGGGATATCGTTGCGGATCGAGCTTGATGTGTCCACATGAACCGCGAGAACGGCCTTGATCTGGTAGCTTTTGTCCGCGCGCAATGCGTCGGCAATTCGGTCGAGATCCCAGGCGGATGAGGTGCCAAAATCGATTAGTTGCACCTTTGCCCCGATGCCTTCGGCCATCTCGGCCCAGCCATGGGTGAACCGGCCCGAGGCAGGAGCCAGAACGGTTTCGCCGGGGGCGATCACGTTGGACAACGCGGCCTCCCACGTGCCGTGACCGTTGGCGATATAGATGGCGACGTCATGGCCTGTGCGAGCAACCCGGCGCAAATCGCGGGTCAACGCGGGCATCATGTCGATGAGCGCGCCATCGTAGATATTGGGCGACGGGCGATGCATCGCCTGCAGGACTGCGTCCGGCATCACCGACGGGCCCGGGATCGCCAAATAAGTTCGCCCCTGGGAGAGGGCAGATGTCTGTGTCATGGGGTCAACCTGTCTGAGTTGACGCCCACATTACCGAGGGGCTTCGCGGCGTCAATCCGCCAGCTTCGATGCCTCGCGCGCAAGTGTTTCGATCCCGGCCCAGTCGCCGCTTTCGACCATCTGCTTGGGCGCGACCCAGCTGCCACCGGCGCAGACCACATTGGACAGGGACAGGTAGTCACGGGCGTTGGACGGCGACACCCCGCCTGTCGGGCAAAAGCTGATCTGCGGCAGGGGTGCGCCGATGGCTTTGAGTGCGGGCGCGCCGCCCGAGGCCTCGGCCGGAAAGAATTTCAGCATGTCATAGCCTTTTTCCAGCAATGCCATCGCTTCGCTGGCCGTGGCCGCGCCGGGCAACAGCGGCAGGCCCTCGGCCTCGCACGCCGCGATGAGCGCGTCGGTTGCGCCCGGAGAGACGCCGAACTGCGCGCCCGCCTCTTTGGCGGCGCGGACGTCTTCCGGTGTGACCAGCGTACCTGCGCCGACCACGCCGCCGGGCACCTTGGCCATCGCGCGGATCGCGTCGAGCGCGGCGGGCGTGCGCAAAGTGACCTCAAGCGCTGGCAGACCGCCGGCGACCAATGCCTCGGCCAGCGGGCAGGCCTGCGCGACGTCATCGACAACCAGAACCGGAACGATCGGGGCCAGTGCGCAGATTTCACGGGTGCGTTGGGATTTGGACATGAGGTTAAACTCCGAAAATGCTGGCACCGGTGTCGGCCGAGCCGACATTCTGGCGGAACGCGCCAAAAAGATCGCGCCCTGTACCGTGTTGATTGGCGGACAGGTCGGCGGTGACGGGCGCACGGTCCAAAACGCCTGCGGTGAGGATTTCCAAATCACCCCTGACCGCGTCAACGCGCAGGATGTCACCATCCTGAAGGTATGCAATGGGGCCGCGGTCGAGCGCCTCGGGGACGACATGGATGGCGGCGGGTACTTTGCCGGATGCGCCAGACATACGGCCATCGGTGACCAGCGCCACTTTCTGGCCCCGGCCCTGCAGGATCGACAGCATGGGCGTCAGTGAGTGCAGTTCCGGCATCCCGTTGGCCTTGGGGCCCTGGAAGCGCACGACGACGATGACGTCACCGGTGAACTCGCCAGCCTTGAAGGCTGCCTTGACCGCGTCCTGGTCGTGGAAAACGCGGACCGGAGCCTCGACCACCTGATGTTCTGGCGCGACGGCTGATACTTTCATGACCCCGGTGCCCAGATTGCCGGTCAGGCGCGACAGGCCGCCGGTGGGCTGGAACGGATCGCGGGCGGGGCGGACGATCTTGTCATTCAGGCTGTGGCCTGTACCGTCTTGCCAGGTCAGCTCACCATTGATCAGCTTGGGCTCGCGCGTGTAATTGTGCAGGCCCTGCCCGGCGACGGTCAGCGTATCGGGGTGCAGCAAACCTTCTTCGAGCAACGTGCCGATGGTGAACCCAAGCCCGCCTGCGGCGTGGAAGTGGTTCACGTCGGCCAGACCGTTGGGATAGACCCGCGCGACCAGTGGAACAACGGCGGAGATATCGGAAAAATCCTGCCAATCCAGCACGATGCCCCCGGCGCGCGCCATGGCGATCAGGTGGATCAGCAGATTGGTCGAGCCTCCGGTCGCCATCAGGCCGACGATACCGTTCACAAAGGCCCGTTCGTCGAGCACCTGATAAACCGGGGTATAGCTGTTTCCCAGCGCGCTGAGCGACAGGGCGCGGCGCGCGCCCTCTTGGGTCAGCGCGTCGCGCAAGGGCGTGTTGGGATTGACGAAGCTGGAGCCCGGCAGGTGCAGGCCCATGAACTCCATCAGCATCTGGTTGGTATTGGCGGTGCCGTAGAAAGTGCAGGTGCCGGGGCCGTGATAGGCGGCCATTTCGGCGGCCATCAGTTCGTCGCGCCCGACCTCTCCGGCAGCGAATTTCTGACGGACCTTGGCCTTTTCGTCATTGGGCAGACCGCTGGTCATTGGTCCTGCGGGCAGGAACACGGCAGGCAGATGCCCGAACGCCTGCGCACCGATGATCAGACCAGGGACAATCTTGTCGCAGACGCCGAGGAAGACAGCCGCGTCATAAGTGTTGTGGCTGAGTGCTACGCCAGTTGCCAATGCGATCACGTCGCGTGAAAACAGCGACAATTCCATCCCTGCTTCGCCCTGGGTGACACCGTCGCACATGGCTGGCACGCCACCCGCGACCTGTGCGGTGCCTCCGGCAGCGCGGATCGCATAGCGGATCAGGGCGGGGTACCGTTCAAAAGGCTGATGGGCAGACAGCATGTCGTTATAGGCGGTGACGATGCCCAGATTGCCCGCCGTGCCGGTAGCCATGGATTGCTGGTCTTCACCCGCACCCGCATAGGCATGGGCCTGACCACTGCAGGACAGGTGCGCACGGGCGGGACCCTTGGATCTGGCCTGTTCCATCCGGTCGATATGGGGGCCGCGCAGACCGGCGCTGCGGTCGATGATCCGTTTGGTGACGTCGGAAATGACAGAGTGAACCATGATTACCCTCCGATCTGACGCCAGCGACGCCCATCGCGATGCATCAGCATCAGTGCTTCTTCGGGGCCTGAACTGCCCTGATCGTACTTGGCGGGTTTGTCCCCGCGCTGTTCCCAGCCGTGAATGATGGGATCGACCCAGGCCCAGGCGGCCTCGGCCTCGTCCCCGCGCATGAACAGGGTCTGATCGCCCCGGATGACATCCATGATCAGGCGTTCATATGCGTCCGGGGATTGCGAGTCATCACCCAGCGCGTCGGCAAAACTCATGTCCAGAGCAACATCGGACAGGCGGAACCCGCCCTGCCCCGGTTCCTTTATCGTTGTGCGCAGGGTGATGCCTTCGTCAGGTTGCAGACGGATCACCAGCACGTTGCCATGCAACGGGCCGACATTGGGAAAGATCGTGTGTGGCGGGTCGCGGAAGAACACCGCGATTTCAGAGGCACGGGCGCGCAGGCGTTTGCCTGTGCGCAGGTAGAACGGCACCCCGGCCCAGCGCCAGTTGCCGATATGGACCTTGAGTGCAATGAAGCTTTCGGTGCGGCTGGCCGGCTTGCCAACGTGATCAAGGTATCCGTCACCGCCCTTGCCCGTGCGATACTGACCACGGGCGATGTCCCTGGGTTCGACTGGTTCCAGCGCCTCGATCACCTTGACCTTCTCGTCACGCACTGCATTGGGAGAAAACTTTGACGGAGGTTCCATCGCGGTCAGGCACAGCAATTGCACCAGATGGTTCTGGATCATGTCCCGCATCGCGCCGGATTGATCGTAATAGGCCCCGCGCCCTTCGACCCCGACGGTTTCCGCCACTGTGATCTGCACATGATCGACATGGGTCGAGTTCCAAAGCGGCTCGAACAGGGAATTCGCAAAGCGCAGCGCCATCAGGTTCTGCACGGTTTCCTTGCCCAGATAATGGTCGATCCGGTAAATCTGGTGTTCCTTGAAACACGCCCGCAAGCCTTCGTTCAGCGCCCTGGCCGAGGCCAGATCATGGCCGAAAGGCTTTTCGACAACGATGCGGCTGTCCGGCGTGGCCAGACCGGCGTCATGCAGGCGCTGCGCAATGCCCGAAAACAGGCTGGGACCCACTGACAGGTAAAAGGCCCGCACCACGTCGGGGCGCAGCATCTTGGACAGATCGGACCATCCGGCATCGCCCAGTGCATCCACCGGCACGTATTCAACATGGGACAGGAACCGGTCCAATGTGTCCTTTTTGAACTTCGGCGCGAATTCCTGCATCGATGCACGGACCTGATCGCGAAACCCATCGCTGTCGATATCCGAGCGCGCCGTGCCGATGATCCGCGCCCCATCAGGCATCTGGCCGACCTCGAACCGATGGTACAGGCCCGGCAGGATCTTACGTTGCGCCAGATCCCCGGTCGCGCCGAACAACACAAGATCGAACGGCTCTACCGGAATTACGCGTGAAACCATCACAGGCTCCTTCTCGAGTTTGCCGATATCAGTTCAGCACGGCATGAAACGGCTCTGCGGCACACTGTTACCGCTAACATTGCCTGCGTGATAGAAAGCCTGCGCGAAAAAATCAAGCATAGTTTCCCCAAAAAGCGAGGTTTTGCGGGCTATACCTGACTGCGCAGCCACTCCATCACGGCCGGGCGCACGGATTGTTCGCCACGATGGCGCGCGTCGGCGATGATTTTTCGCACCTCCATCAGGTCGCACCGCAGCAACAGGCTTTTGACCGGACCAATCGACGCCGGGCGCATCGACAGGGTGCGAATACCCATGGCCGCAAGGCACAGCGCCTCGACCGGGCGGCCCGCATCCTCGCCACAGAAGCTGAGCGGGGTGTCCGAAAGCCCGCAGCGTTCGACAATGCGTTCCATCAGGCTCAGGAAACTGACATTCAACGTGTCATAGCGGCGGCGGACCAGTTCATTTTCGCGGTCAGCCGCAAAAAAGAACTGCTTGAGGTCGTTCCCGCCGATCGAGATGAAATCGACCTCGTCAAAGAACTTTTGCGGGGCAAAGGCCAGCGACGGGGTTTCCAGCATCGCGCCGACTTCAAGCGTTTCGGGCAGAACGTGGCCCAGTCGCTTTTCGCGTTCGATGGTTTTGTTTACCTCCCAGCGGGCTTCGCGATACTCCTCGGCCTGCGCGACAAAGGGGAACATGATGGTCAGTGGGCGGCCATTGGCGGCGCGCAGAAGGGCCTGCAACTGCATCCGCATCACGCCGCGTTTGTCCAGACCGACACGGATGGCGCGCCAACCCAGGGCCGGGTTGGGTTCGGCCACGTGTTTCATATAGGGCAGCACCTTGTCCGACCCGATATCCAGTGTGCGGAACACCACCCTTTTGTCACCTGCCGCATCCAGAACCCGCTGATACTGGGTGACCAGCTCGGACCGTTTGGGCATCTGATTGCGGATCAGGAATTGCAGCTCGGTTCGGAACAGGCCAACACCTTCGGCACCTGATGTTCCCAGCGACGGCAGGTCGGCCATAAGGCCTGCGTTCATCACCAGATTGATGCGCGTTCCGTCGCGTGTGATACAGGGCGTTTCGCGGATCGAGGCATAGCGTTCCTGCGCTTTGGCCTGCATCGCGATCTTGTCGCGGAAGGCGCCGACCACGCTGTCTTCGGGGCGCAGGTGAACAACGCCCTGATCGCCATCAACCAGCACGTGGTCGCCATTCAGCGCTTCGGTCGTGATGCGGCCCACATGGACCACCAGAGGGATCGCCAGCGCTCGGGCCACAATGGTGGCGTGACTGCCGACTGAACCTTCTTCGAGGATGATCCCCTTCAGCGCCCGCCCGTATTCCAGCAAGTCGCCGGGGCCGATATTGCGTGCGACCAGAATCGGGTCGGGCGGCAGATCGGCGCTGTCGGTTTTTCCCTGCCCGGTCAGAATGCGCAACAAACGGTTGCTGAGATCGTCAAGATCCGCCAGCCGTTCGCGCAGATAGGGATCAGACACCTGCCCCATCCGGGCGCGCGCCTGGGATTGTTCTTTCTCGACCGCGGCTTCGGCGCTTAGCCCCAGGGCAATGTCCTCTTCCATCCGGCGCATCCAGCCTTTGGAATTGGCAAACATCCGGTAGGCTTCCAGCACCTTGAGCTGTTCGGTGTCACCATCCCTGGAAATTTCGAGCATCTTGTCGACGCCGACGCGCAGCTCTTCCACCGCCTCATTCAGTCGTTCGCGTTCCCGGTGCGGGTCCTCGGCGATCGGATTGGTGACAACTACACGGGGTTCATGCAGCCAGACATGGCCTTCGGCAGAACCTTCCTGCGCCGGGCCGCCGCGCAGCAGAACCGATTGCTGGTGCCGTGGCGACAGGGCCGCGCCTTCGCCGACAAAAGCGCCCAGTTCGGCCATTTCGGCCAGCACCATGGCCACCACTTCCAGCGCATAGATCTCGTCGGCGGAAAATTCACGCGCTTTGCGGGACTGGACAACCAAAACACCCAGCTTTTCCCCAAGGCGCTGCACCGGCACGCCGAGAAAGGACGAAAACCGCTCTTCCCCGGTTTCCGGCATATACCGGAACCCTTTTTCAGACGGCGCGTCCGGGGTGTTGACCACCTTGCCGGTCTTGGCGACCCGGCCCACCAGCCCCTCGCCCATGCGCATCCGGGTCTGGTGTACCGACTCAGGCGCAAGTCCCTGGGTCGCGCAGAGTTCCAGGGTCTCATCATCGCGGAACAGATAGATCGAGCACACTTCGCTGCGCATGCTGTCAGCGATCAGATGGGTGATCTGATCAAGACGCTCCTGCCCAGCGGCTTCGCTGGCCATCGCCTCGCGCAACCGCCCCAGCAGCTTGCGGGATTCTGTTTCCGTGCCGTCTGCCATGGCCCAACCAATTCAGTGCGTCAGGCGAAACCCTTGGCCGATCAGCTCAGGCCGCCTTGTCCAGTTCAAAGGCATCATGCAGTGCCTGAACGGCAAGTTCCATGTATTTCCTGTCGATAAGAACGGAAATTTTGATCTCGGAGGTTGTGATGACCTTGATGTTGATCCCCTCATCCGAGAGTATCTTGAACATTTTGGCCGCGACACCCGATTGCGAGCGCATACCGATTCCCACCACCGAGACCTTGCAGACACCGGTATCGGCGACCAGTTCGGCATAGTTGAGCTCGCCCTTGTCCTTGATCGCCAGCAGCGCTTTTTCGGCACGAACCACCTGATCGGTGGGGCACGAGAAGGTCATGTCCGTGCGCCCCTCGTCCGAGATGTTCTGCACGATCATGTCGACATTGACGCCCTCATCGCTGAGCGCGGTGAAGATGGTCGAGGCGATACCGGGACGGTCCGCCACCGAAACGACGGTCATCTTGGCCTCGTCACGGGAATAGGCCACACCGGCCACAACATTGGATTCCATGATATCCTCCTCGTCAACGACCAGCGTACCGGCCTCGTCGGATTGTTCTTCGAAACTTGAAAGAACGCGCAGTTTTACTTTGTAGCGCATTGCCAGCTCGACCGAGCGGGTCTGCAGCACCTTGGCGCCCAGCGACGCCAGTTCGAGCATTTCCTCGAACGAGATCCTGTCCAGCTTGCGCGCCTTTTCGCAGATGCGCGGATCGGTAGTATAGACGCCGTCCACGTCGGTATAGATGTCGCAGCGTTCCGCACCAAACGCGGCGGCAAAAGCCACGGCAGTGGTGTCAGAGCCACCCCGGCCCAGCGTGGTGATGCGGCCTTCGGGGCTGAGCCCCTGAAACCCGGCCACAACGGCCACTTTCATGCCTTCGCCGAATTTCTGGTTGATGTTCGTGGTCGGGATGTCTTCGATCCGGGCCTGGCTGTGCGCGCTGGTTGTCAGCAGCGGCACTTGCCAGCCCTGCCAGCTGCGCGCAGGAACATCCATTTCCTGCAATGTCAGCGCCATCAGGCCAGCGGTAACGTTTTCGCCCGAAGATACCACAGCATCGTATTCACGTGCATCAAACAGCGGCGAGGTCTCGTTCACCCAGCCCACCAGCTCGTTGGTTTTGCCCGACATGGCCGAGACGATGACGATCACGTCATAGCCCTTGGCAACTTCGACACCGATGCGCTTGGCAGCACGGCGGATGCGGTCCAGGTTGGCGACCGAAGTGCCGCCGAATTTCATAACGAGTACGGGCATGGGGGCAAATGTCTCCGCGCCTTGGATTAGAGGTCCCGAGCCTCATAAGCGAGGGGCACCCCAAGAGCAAGAGCGCAAACAGGACCCGCCTGTGGCACAGGGCCGCTTTACATTGCGCAGGTGCGGTGTCAGCCTGCGAGTAACAACCAAATCAAGAGGTTCCCCATGTTTCGCCTAGCCCTTGCCGTTACTTTGTTGTCGTCGCCTGCATTGGCGCAGGTTGCCAGTGTGGCCGGCACGGACGGAAAGAATGCACTGGGCAAGGTGCCCTGCGCCGCAAATGCCGGTGACCCGATGCAAAGCTGCAATGCAGAACTGCGCCGCCATGATGACGGCACAACGACGCTGGCCGTGGCTTTGGGGGGTGGCAAGGTGCGCAACATCTATTTCAAGGATGGTGCGCCGGAGTCCAGCAGCTCGACCTCGAAGATGACTTATGAAACGCTGGGCGACGTGCTTGTGGTCTATATTGAACCCGGTGAGGTCTATGAAATTCCCAAAGCGGCGCTGACCGGTCAGTAAGCGTGCGCCTGCCCGTCATAGGTTTCAAAACAGCCGGTAGAGCTGATTGACAGGGCCTCAAAGCGTTCCATCAGGCCCGAAACGGCCTGATCGACATCAATATCGGCGGCCGCGCCGCCCATGTCGGTTTGCACCCAGCCCGGATGATAGATACCCACGGCGATCCCGTCGGCTTTCAGATCCGTCGCCAGATTCCGCCCCAGGTTCAACGCCGCCGCCTTGGAGGCGCGGTAGATATAGCTGCCCCCCGGTGCCCGCGTATGGGACGCCATCTGCGACGAGATGATCGCGACCTTGCCGCCTGCGGCGCGCAGATTGGGCAACAAGGCCTGAACGGTCAGGAAAACGCCGGTCACGTTGGTGGCAAAGCTTTGCGCCCACATTTCGGCGGGGTAGTCGTTGATCGTGTGCCCCTTGTCCAGATAGACCCCGGCATTGCAGATCAGAAGATCAACGGGCTGGTCTTTCAGCTGTTCGGCCATTGCTGCCTGTTGGGCCGGGTCCGACACGTCCAGACAGACCTGTGCACTGCCATCGCGTGCGGTTCCGGTAACCGCGTCACCGCGGGTGTCGTAGCGCGTGGCAAGGGCGCGGCCGATACCGCGATTGGCACCGGTGATCACGACATGCATGGATCAGTTGGTCTTTCTGCTGGGCAGAAACGGCAGCGGTGCCACCGGCACGCCATCTTCGATCAGCGATTTCGCCTCATCCGGTCTGGCTTCACCATAGATCGAACGCTCTGGCGCCTCTCCCAGATGCATCTTGCGCGCTTCGCTTGCAAAATCCTTGCCAACGTAGTCCGAGTTCTTTTCGACATGGCGGCGTATTTCGGCCAGAACTTTCTCGATCTCGGGCGAAGGGGTGGCGACGTTGATCTGTTCATTGGATGCAGGCGCGTTTTCGGGCTTTCCCTGCGCATTCCGGGCCGGTCGGACACGCGGTGTCATGATCGCCTTCGCAACCTGCGTACATCCGCAGATCGCGCAGGTCACCATCTTGGCAGAGGCCAGCTTGTCAAAGGCTTCTGCGGATTGAAACCAGCTGTCGAATGTGTGGCCTTCACTGCATTTCAACGCGTATTGAATCATGTTCAGTCCAAAATTACGATTGGCGAATAGATACCGACCAGACTGACAATATCAAGCCTCTCTGGCGCTATCTTAATGCGTATGGGTCTTAAAGTCGCGTAACAATTCGGCAAGCTCGGGTGATCTGACCTTTTGGGCCGCGCATTCAGGTGCAAACCACTTGCGCCTGCGCTCGTGCTTTTCGGGGAAGTCCTGCGACATTACCTGTACATGCAGCGCAAAAACATCGACCAGAATCAAGGTCGGGGGCTGATTTGGGTGGTGCTTGACGTGCAGAAACTGCCCCAGCCCCGCTTTGCTGCATCGCCCCGTCACGCCCGCTTCTTCCCAGGCCTCCTGCACTGCGGTTTCCGATGGGGTCAGGCCGGGGATGAGCCACCCTTTGGGGACAATCCACCGCTGGGCCCGGCGTGTCGTGATCAGCAACACCTCTGGATGGCCACGCCGTATCCGGTAACACAGGGCAGAGGATTGCCGCAAAACAGGGTGTTCCGCAGTCTCAGCCAATTCACGCAGTACCGGTCTTGCATTCATTGCGCGACGCACCTTTTGTTCGGGCAAAGGACCCGTTGGCGTTATAGGCCCGCAGGACACGCCTATTTAGCGCCTTTCTCTTGAAAAACTACCATATGAAGTGGTGTCCGCCAAGTCCGGCGTGATGGCGCATTTGTTGATCACATACGGGCTGACAGCTGTTTCACCAGCTCGTTATGCGGGATATCGGCATCAACCGCCAATCTTCGCAGGCCGAAATGCACACGCGCGATTTGCTGGTAATAGCGCGAATAGACATAGTTCGTTCCACCACCGGCCAACGCGCCGAGCACCGGGACGGACTGTGCCGCCAGTTTTTGCCCCAGCACGATTGAAAAGCGTGGTGCCACTGCAGCAATCAGACGCTGCATGGCCGGACCCGTCAGTGTCAGGCGCACCGAGAAAAAGCCAAGATCCGCACCGTCATCATGCGACAGCGGGCCCGATGCGGACAAAACCCGCACACAGTCGAACTTTACGTTCTCGGCAGACGGATCGAAACCTTCGCGCGCGGCGGCCCCCTGAATGGCGCGTAACAGCATGGCGGTTGTTGCAGGCAGCTCCATCAGGGCTGTCGAAACACCGCCCAGTCCACCGGCCGCGCCCATGGCCGTGGTGAGCGCGGTATTGACCCAGGGCTGCTGATCAGGGATCGCACGCCGGGACCCCTGAGCCGCGTGCATCGCAAGCCACAACGCCTGCTCGGTGGCCCCTGTCAGGCCGTTCCGAACCGGTTCGGGCAATTGCTCGAGCAGTGACTCGGCTGATCCGCCCAGCTTGTTCAGCAGTTTGACACCAGCCCCTCCGGCAGATCGGTAATAACCCGCCAAACGATCCAGTTCAGCGTCGGCATCCACGTTTTCGACAAGAACCACGTTCTGCATGTGCGTCCTCCTGCCTATCAACATCGGCGTTAAGCCACGCCGATTCAATAGGTCAGCGGGTCCAGCGGGTGACAGCCCCCTGAACTCCGGACCAGACACCAGGCATCAGTTCCAGCCCCAAAACCCGGTCCGGGTTGGTGGGCGGCGGCATCTCGACACCTTGCAGCCGCGCAAAACCAAATCGCCTGTAATAGGGTTCGTCACCGACCAGCATGACCCGCTGCCACCCGCGCTTACGCCCGGCTTCGACACCGGCATGGATCAGATAACCGCCCAGACCCTCGCCCTGGTGGGTTGGGTGTACGGCAACCGGGCCTAGCAGCAATGCGTCGTGTTCACCGACATGGACCGGCCAGAAGCGGATCGCCCCGGCCAGAATGCCCTGACCGTCGCGCGCGACCAGTGACAGGTCAGAAACCGGCGGCACATCATCGCGCAACCGGTAGGACGACAACGCCTCACGGCCCGGCGCAAAGCACAGGTCATAGAGGGCTTCGACCTCCCACCAATCGTCCGGCTCTTCTGGCCTGATCCCGAATTGCTGCACACCCGCCCTCGTTTCCTTGCTGGAAATCGCCCTAGCACTTCGCTACGCCTTGGGCAAACGCTTGGAGATATGATGTTCTACCGCCCCGAAGACGGCCACGGCCTGCCGCACAACCCGTTCAACGCCATTATCACGCCACGCCCGATCGGTTGGATATCGACCCGTGATGCGGATGGGATCAACAATCTGGCACCCTATTCCTTTTTCAACGGGGTTGCTTACACACCGCCGCAAGTAATGTTTGCCACAACCGGCACGAAACACGATCAGATCGGCGGCAAGGACAGTATCGCCAATATCGAGGCGACAGGTGTATTCTGCGTGAATGTCGTGGCCCTTGCGCATCAGGATGCGATGAACGCCAGCTCGGCCAGCCTTCCCAAGGAGGTGGACGAGTTTGCCCATGCCGGATTAACCCCGGTCGAATGTGAAACCATACCCTGCGCCCGCGTACAAGGCGCCCCGGCAGCACTGGAATGCAAGTTGACCCAGATCGTCACTCTGCCGGGCGCGGCCAACCGCGTCGTGTTCGGCGAAGTAACAGGCGTGCATCTGCTCGACGACCACATCCGAGAGGGCAAGTTCGACGTAACCTCGTTCAAACCTCTGGCGCGGCTTGGGTACCGGGACTATTCGGTCGTGTCCGAGCTGTTCTCGCTCAGTCGCCCGGATGATTGAGGGTGTCGGGGGCTCTGCCCCCACCGCCCGTTCCGGGCGGCTCCCCCGGGATATTTTTTGGCCAGATGAAGCAGGGATCCTTCATTCATCTGGCTTCAAATATCCCGGAGCGCGAGGCAGAGCCTCGCAAATGGATCAGTGGCCGCCCAGAATGCCGGTACGGACCGAGTAATCGACGGCAAGTTCGTAATCCGGGTCATCGTCACTGTCGACCATAAGGTGGCCTGCCTTGTTCAACAGCTTGTGACAATCCCGGCTCAGGTGGCGCAACATGACGCGTTTACCCGCGGCCTCGTATTTGGCCGCGATATTTTCGATGGCTTGCAACGCCGACTGGTCCACCACACGGCTTTCAGCGAAATCGACGATGACGGTTTCCGGGTCATTCGGCACATCGAAGAGTTCGATAAAGCCATCCGATGACCCAAAGAACAGCGGCCCCTGGATTTCATAGACCTTCGCCCCTTTTTCGGTCGCGGACTCACGGGTGACGGCGTGGATGCGCTTGGCGTTGTTCCAAGCGTAGGCCAGAGCCGAGACAATGACACCGACCACAACAGCAACCGCGAGGTCTTCCATCACTGTCACGACGGTGACCAGAACGATGACAAAGGCGTCGGTCAGTGGAACCTTGCGCAGGATCTTGAACGAGTTCCACGCAAAGGTGCCGATGACCACCATGAACATCACCCCAACCAGCGCGGCCAGCGGGATCTGCTCGATCAGCGGTGAGGCAAACAGGATGAAGGTCAGCAAAAACAGCGCCGCAGCGATCCCGGCGATACGGGTCCGGCCACCGGATTTCACGTTGATCATCGACTGACCGATCATCGCGCAGCCACCCATGCCTCCGAAAAAGCCGGTAACGATATTCGACGCTCCCTGGGCGATACATTCCTGAGACGCCCCGCCGCGCTTGCCGGTGATTTCGCCCACAAGGTTCAGGGTCAGAAGGGATTCAATCAGGCCAATCGCGGCCAGAATGACAGCGTAGGGCAGGATGACCTCAAGCGTGCCCCAGTTCAGCGGAACCATCGGGATGTGGAAGGCAGGCAGACCACCTTCGATCGAGGCCAGATCACCGACGCGCGGAACATCCAGACCCAGACCGATCACCAGCGCAGCGACAACCAGAATACCGGCCAGAGGCGCAGGAATGATGCGCGTGATGCGCGGCACCACCCAGATCACCGCCATGGTCAGTGCCACAAGGCCCAGCATGGTGTATAGCTGCGCACCGGAGAGCCATTCTCCACCACCCATGCCGTGACCGGTGTTTTCCATGGTACCCGGCACCTTGAACTGGCCCATCTGGGCCAGAAAGATCACGATGGCCAGGCCATTCACAAAACCCAGCATCACCGGGTGCGGCACCAGTCGGATGAAGCGGCCCCAATGCATCGCCCCGGCGATAACCTGGAGGATCCCCATCAGCACCACCGTCGCGAACAGGTATTCGACCCCATGTTCGGCCACCAAAGCCACCATGACGACCGCCAGCGCGCCCGTCGCGCCCGAGATCATGCCGGGTCGCCCGCCGATCAGCGCGGTGATGAGCCCCACAAGGAAAGCGGCATATAGGCCCACCAGCGGGTGCACGCCAGCCACAAAGGCAAAGGCCACGGCCTCGGGCACCAGTGCGAGGGCCACGGTCAGGCCGGACAGCAGCTCGATCCGCAGGCGAGAGAAGGTCAGCCCCTCATCCGGCACCCAGCGCAGATCGGGTATGGCGATACGGTTGGCAAAACTTGCCAGCAAGGCTCGGGGCATTGGACAGTCCTAAAGGATTTTATGTTCGCGCGAAGGGGTCGTTGTAGCGGGCGCGCCGCTGTTAAGCCACCGCAGGAGGTGGGATGCAGCCATGCGCACAGCGCATAACTCGCCTCTCGGCAACGTGATTTGCGGCACCCGGATCAAGCACCCAAATGTGAGTTCATGCGTTGGATTGCCCTTATATTTCTATCGGCCCTGCCCGCCTTTGCACAGGACTTGCAAGGGAATGACACGGCTGGAAACTGGCGTGTCACGCACCATGAAATTTTCGGCATCTGGAATTCGATTTGTGACGAGCGTGAGGAAGCCGGTACTTTGGTGCAGCGCTGCTACATAAGGCGCGCCGAGGTGTTTTCCTTGCGTCCGAAATTTGCGGCGCAATTCATGTTCATCACACCTGAACCAGATGGTTTCAAAATCGAGTTCGGGATTGAGCCCGGCACCTTCTTCAGCCCTTCTGGATTCCGCATAGAGAAAGATCAGGATGTGATCTGGCGCACGCGGCGCCCCGGGTGCCTGACAGGGTTAAGCTGCACATTCGAGGATCATCGCGCCGACGGCCTGCTGGATGCCATGCTGAACGGGGATGCGTATCGTTTTGAGTTTCGTGACAGGCATGGTCAATCGCAGGACCTGACGTGGCCGCTGGATGAGTTTGGATCCGCGTGGGCGGATTTCAATACGCAATCTCAACAGCGTAACCTGCTGGCGAAACAGGAATAGACCTCTTGTCAATTTCGGGTCGAACCCGCACAAATTCAATATCAGTATCTCAGGCGGAGCAGGACAGTGACCCAAACCAGGATTGCCGTTATCGGCGGATCAGGCATCTATGACATCGATGGGCTGGAAAATGCGGAATGGGTCAGTGTCGATACCCCTTGGGGGGCACCGTCGGATCAGATCCTGACCGGGTCGCTGGACGGTGTAGCCATGGCCTTTCTGCCGCGCCATGGGCGCGGGCATGTGCATTCGCCGACCGATGTGCCCTATCGCGCCAATATCGACGCGCTGAAACGGATTGGTGTAACGGATGTGATCTCGGTCTCGGCCTGCGGGTCGTTTCGCGAACATATGGCACCGGGCGATTTTGTAATCGTCGATCAGTTCATCGACCGGACATTTGCGCGCGACAAGAGCTTTTTCGGAACAGGCTGCGTCGCCCATGTCAGCGTTGCGCATCCGACCTGCCCGCGCCTGTCGGACGCCTGTGAGACCGCAGGCAAGGCTGCCGGTATCACGATCCATCGCGGCGGCACCTATCTGGCGATGGAAGGGCCGCAGTTTTCGTCTCTGGCGGAATCGAAGATGTATCGCGAGCAATGGGGCTGCGACGTGATCGGCATGACCAACATGCCCGAAGCCAAGCTCGCCCGCGAAGCCGAGCTTTGTTATGCCTCAATCGCGATGGTCACCGATTTTGACAGCTGGCACCCGGATCATGGTGAAGTGGATGTGACCACCATCATTGCAACCCTGACCGGCAATGCCGACAAGGGCCGTGCACTGGTCAAAGGCCTTCCCGCCCTGTTGGGGGCCGACCGCGCGCCCTGCCCGCATGGCTGTGACCGGGCGCTGGAATATGCCATCCTGACTGCGCCCGAAAAGCGCGATCCGGCGCTGCTGGCCAAGCTGGACGCGGTGGCGGGTCGGATTCTGTAGGTTCTGCGCGACGCGTCGGGCATTGCAGCCGACAGCAGATCGGTTTTCCGGATCACGTTGTGCAAGAGTCCAAGCATGGCATCGACCCTTGCGCCCGAAACTGTCCGGGCACAGGGGATGCGGGTTCTTTCTGCCGTGATACTCGCCGCAAGAATGCGACGGTTGTGACGGATCGCACTCGTATCAGTTTTCGTGCAAGTCTCGGCCTGATCCGACCGATTTGAAGGGCCCGAAAGCTGGTCGCCATGAAAATTGTCAAGCACTGGTAGTTTGGCTATAGCGGTACCAAAGGAACGTATTGCGAGCAGACCCTTATGTCTCTGGAACTCTGGCTGGCCTTTGTTGCCGCATCCACCGCCTTGCTGCTGATCCCTGGCCCAACCGTGCTGTTGGTGCTGAGCTATGCGCTGTCCAAGGGGCGCAGCGTTGCCGTGGCCTCGGCCACAGGGGTCGCTGTGGGGGATCTTGTGGCAATGACCGCGTCTTTGTTGGGACTGGGCGCGCTTGTTCTGGCCTCGGCCACCTTGTTTTCCGTCCTCAAATGGGTCGGAGCGGCCTATCTGGTCTGGCTTGGGATTAAACTGCTGCGCAGCGCCCCGGCAAGTGGGTTGGGAACGGTCGCGACCGGGCGGGATGTCACCCCCCGCAGCGTGTTTGGACATGCGGCCGCTGTCACGGCACTGAACCCGAAATCCATCGCCTTTTTCATCGCCTTTGTGCCGCAGTTCCTGCGCCCGGCTGAACCGCTGGGGCCGCAATTTGCCATCCTGATTGCCACTTTTGTAGGACTGGCCTGGCTGAATGCGCTGGCTTACGCGTTGCTGGCCGACCGGTTGCGGCGGCTGATTGGCCGCGCCAGCGTGATCACCGGGATGACGCGGTTTGGCGGGCTGACCCTGATCGGGATGGGTTTCGCCACGGCAGTTCTGCGCCGCCCGGCCTAACCCCTTTTTCAGTTTTCGGCGTTTTCCTTCATGAACCCGCGGATAAACCGGCGGATTTCGCGGGCAGCTGACGTATCCAACTCCCTGCACAACTCGACAAACGCGTCGCGCTCATCCTTGTCCAGACGCAGAACCAGCTGACTGTTTTTCTTCGTCGATCCCTTGCCGTCTTTCTTTGGCACGCGCGTTGCTCCTACCAAATGCTCGGTTATTCAGGCGATGCATTGTGTATACGTAGCATAGTGATTGTCGTTATCGGGCACTTAACAGCACCGGAACGGAAATGGCAATGAACCTTCAAACCGTCTGGGGTCTTTCTTTTGCGAGATCAACGCAAATGCACAAGCCGTACCTGTCTTGGCCACCTGCCACATATCACCGGTATTACGGATTGCCCAAGGCTGTGGTTTCGTGCCGCTGGTGATCGCGCGAATGAATTGTTCCTTGCATGGCTAACCCTCTTGGGCCAAACACGTTTTGGTATTTGAAGCGGAAAAGGGTTGGTTCATGTCAAGGAACAAGACTGTCAAAGACTACATCCGGACGATTGTCGACTTCCCGCATGAAGGAATTCTGTTTCGTGATGTGACGACTCTTTTTGCCGATCCGCGCGGATTTCGGATGGCCATTGACCAGATGCTGCACCCCTATGCCGGGGAACGCATCGACAAGGTCGTCGGCCTTGAGGCCCGGGGTTTTATCCTTGGCGGCGCGATTGCGCATCAGCTGAGCCTGGGTTTCGTGCCGATCCGCAAGAAAGGCAAGCTGCCCGGCACAACAATCAGCCAGGACTACAAGCTGGAATATGGTGAAGCGATCGTCGAAATCCACGACGACGCCATCCAGCCGGGCGAAAAGATCCTTGTCGTTGACGACCTTCTGGCCACAGGCGGCACTGCGGCGGCGGGCATCAAACTGATCGAGCGCTTGGGCGGTGAGATCGTCTCATGCGCGTTCATTATCGACTTGCCTGACCTCGGCGGGCGCAAAGTACTGGAAGATATGGGCATGGACGTGCATGTCCTGTGCGAATTCGAAGGGCTTTGACGCGACAAGCTTCGGATAGCGAAACAAGAGTCTGAGCCGGGTTCACGCCTTCAGCACCGCGCCCGGGTTCATGATGCCATAGGGGTCCAGCGCCGCCTTGATGGCCCGCATCGCATCCAGCTTTACCGGATCGCCATAGCGTTCCAGATCGTCCGTTTTCATGCGGCCCACGCCGTGTTCCGCGCTGACCGAACCGTCAAAGGCATGGACCAAATCATGCACGGCCCGCTTGACCACGGCGCTCTGACCCTCAAATTCCGCGCGGCGCTGCCCCTTGGGGGGAAAGACGTTGTAATGCAGATTGCCATCCCCGAGATGGCCAAAGCAATTGATCCGGAACGGCCCGAGACCGGAAACCACCTTTTCCCCTTGGCGCACAAATTCCGGAATTTCTGAGATCGGGATCGAGATATCATGGCTCGACACCGAGCCGATCAGGCGGTTGGCCTCGGGGATTCGCTCGCGCACGGCCCACAACTCATCACGCTGCGCCTCGCTTTGTGCAATCACGCCATCCTGCACCAGCCCAAGCGCTTGCGCGTGGACAAAGATATCCTCCAGCGCGTCGGACGGAGACTGCCCCGTGGCCAGCCCCAATTCGATCAGAACGCTCCACTCTGGCGGTGTTTCAAACGGTTGCCGGACATCCGGCAGAACCTCGGACAAGAACTTCAGCCCCTGCCGGTGGATCAGTTCGAAAGTGCTGACAGCCTCGCCCACGCGATCACGCGCCTGGGCCAGCAGGGAAATGGCAGCCTCGGGTGACGCCACCTGAAACATCGCCGTCCCGATCGCGGCAGGCCGGGGAAACAGCTTGAGCGCGGCTGCGGTGATGATCCCCAGCGTGCCCTCGGCCCCGATCAGCAGATTGCGCAGGTCATAGCCTGTGTTGTCCTTTCGCAACCGGCTGAGACCCTGCCAGATTTGACCATTGGGCAGAACGGCCTCGAGCCCAAGGCACAGGTCGCGCGCATTGCCATAGCGCAAGACGTTGACGCCCCCGGCATTGGTGGACAGGTTGCCCCCGATCCGACAGGATCCCTGCGCCGCCAGCGTCAAGGGAAACAGGCGGTCTTGCGCCTCGGCCGCGGCTTGGACATCCTGCAAAATGGCGCCGGCCTCGGCAATCAGTACGTATTCGGTGGGATAGACGGACCGGATGGCGGTCATCCGTTCCAGCGAAATCACAAGGGGCGCTGGCCCATGCGGCATTACCTGCCCCCCGACCAGACCGGTTCCGCCGCCATAAGGCACCACCGGAACACGCATTTCGGTCGCCACCTGCACCAGTACCGAGACCTCCTCGGTTGTGCGGGGCAAGGCCAGCAGGCCAGCCTGTCCGACAAGTCGCCCACGCGGCTCTTCCAGATACCGGTCGGTCACCGGGCGCAGCACGTGATCGCCCAGTTTCGAGCGGATCAGCGTGGCAATGCGGTCATCAGCGGGGTTCAGACTCATACGCTTTCAATGCCCAACCGATCCCACCACGGCAAGCCTTATTCCAGATCAATCAGATAGCGCGGCTCCAGCACGACAACCGTTGGACGGTCCGGCAAGTCACGCAGAGAGACGGTGATCTCGGACACGCCGTCACGTTCAACCGGGAACTCATCCCGGATATCCACGAGGAAGCGATCCAGCGAAAACTCCGAGAACCAGTGCATCGGAATGATCACCGAGCTTTTCAGCCGCTTGAGAACCGAGATCATGTCGGGCAAGGGCATGGTTGTTCCGCCATCGACGGCGGCCATGACCACATCCAACCGACCCAGCGCAGCAAACTGTTCGTCTGACGGTACATGATGCAAATGTCCCAGATGGCCGATACACAGCCCTTCGACCTCGAACACGAAGATAGAATTGCCGCGTTCCTCAACTCCGCCATAGGCCGAGCGGATATCGGTTGGGACATTGCGTATCAGCATCTCGCCCAGATCCAGATGATGTTCGATTCCTTGCCCGAACTCTCCCCATCCCGGCAGGACATGCGGGATCGCCGGGTCGGGATGCGCCGTCCAATGGGTGTCATGGGCATGGTTCATCGTCACCACATCGGGAATCAGATCGGCACCCCCGATGAACCCGGTAAAATCGGTCACCACATTCAACCCGCCACGGGTCTGGATCATAAAGGCGGCATGCGCGACATAGCTGATGCGCACCGAAAACTCCGGTACCGGGTCCTGCCACGCAGCTTTGTGCAGATATTCGATCCCCGGCGCAGCATCGGCGATGGCGATACAATGGCTCGGCCGTCGCTCCTGCGCCACGGCCCCGCCCGAAATCACCATCAATGCTGCAACCAACCAGCGCATACCCGAAGTGTAGCGCAGATCGCCACCAAGTCATGCCCCTTGTTCATCTGGCCAAAGATATCCCGGGGGAGGCGCGGCTTGCCGCGACGGGGGCAGAGCCCCCCTAGCCCGCGTCCGTCTTGCCACGCCGGTCGGACCGCAGGCTGGCATAAAGAACATGCGTCCGCCATCGCCCGTTGATCTGTAGATAAGACTGCGCCACGCCTTCATATTTGAAGCCCGAGCTTTCCAGCAAACCGCGCGACGCCCGGTTTTCCGGCAGGCACGCGGCTTCGATCCGGCTCAGGTCCAGACGGGTAAAGGCGTGATGCACCATCGCGCCAATCGCTTCGCGCATGTATCCCTGACGGGCAAAGGACTCACCGGTCCAGTAACCCAGAGTTCCGGCCTGCGCAGGACCGCGCCGGATATTGTCCAGTGTGATCGCCCCGACCAACACATTGTCTTCACGGCGAAACAGGAACAGCGGGATTGCTGTGCCACTCGCGACCGAGCGCTGAGCCCAGTAGACCCGATTGGTAAAGGATTTGCGGCTCAGGTGATCCTTGGCCCAGATCGGCTCCCATGGGGTCAGGTAATTTTTTGAGGCGCGCCGCAACGCCGCCCAATCGTTGAAATCGGAATGTACAGGCGGACGCAAGCTAAGCCGCGCGGTCTCGAGTTTCAACTTGCGTCTGCCCAACAGCATCACGCTGCACGCCTCTCCTGCAAGTCCGCCAATGTCGGTGCGTCTGCGACCGGTCCGTAAAGCGCCAGCGCCGCCGGGGCCTGAACAGCCATGGTTTCGGCAAAGGCGCGCACGTCTTCGGTGCTGACTGCATCGATCTTGGCGACCGTGTCTTCCAGCGAAGGTACCCGTCCCCAGATCTGCACCAGCCGCGCCAGACGCTCAGCCCGATTCGACGGGCTTTCCAGCCCCATCAGCATCCCGGCCTTCATCTGGGCGCGGGCACGGGCGACCTCTTCGGGGCTCATGTCCTCGGCGGCGCGCTTCATCTCATCGATCGTGATCGTCGCCAGCTCGGCCACCTGATTGGCCGAGGTTCCGGCATAGATCGTGGTTGTTCCGGTATCGGCATAGGCACCGGTCTGCGCAAAGATCGTGTAGCACAGCCCACGTGTTTCACGCACTTCCTGAAACAGGCGCGAAGACATGCCACCGCCCAATGCGGTCGAATAGATCTGCGCCGTATAGATCGCATCGTCGCGATAGCCGGGACTTTCCAGCGCCAGAGCGAAATGCGCCTGTTCCAGCTCTTTTACCTGCCGGGCTTCGCCACCGGTAAAGCGTGCAACCTCGGGGATCAGACCCTTACGGGATTGCAGATGGCCAAACATCTCTTCGGCCAGTTTCATCAGCATATCGTGATCCACAGCACCTGCTGCAGACAGGATCATCTGTTCGGGGCCATAATGTTCCGTCACAAAGCCCGACAGATCCTCACGCGAGAAGGCACTCACCCGCTCCGTTGGGCCCAGGATCGTCCGGCCCAGGGGCTGGTCGTGATAGCTCTGCTCCTGCAGCCAGTCAAAGATCACATCGTCGGGCGTGTCATGGGCCTGACCGATTTCCTGAAGGATCACGCCCCGCTCGACCTCGATCTCGCGCGGATCGAAAACCGGGTTCAGAACGATGTCGCCGATGACATCCATCGCCAGCGCTACGTCGTCCTTCAGAACGCGTGCATAATACGCCGTCACCTCGCGCGAGGTATAGGCGTTGATATAGCCGCCCACATCCTCGATCGCCTCGGCAATCTGCAAGGCCGAACGGCGCTCGGTTCCCTTGAACGCCATATGTTCAAGGAAATGCGCGATGCCGTTCTGCTCGATCCGCTCATGCCGCCCACCGGCGGTTACCCAGATGCCGATGGCCGCAGATTGCAGCCCCGGCATATGTTCACTGACGATACGAAACCCGTTCTTCAGTTGGTCTTGTCTGACAGTCACTCAGCGATGTGCCTTTTTATATGATCCTCAAGGGCACCCAGATCATTGGCGATGCGGGTCACCCGTTCCGGACGTTCATACAGATCAGACATGCGGGAGGGAAGAGGCGGATGTTCGCCGCTCGCCTTCTCGACCGCGGCCGGGAATTTCGCCGGGTGAGCGGTGGCCAGCGTGATCATCGGAACGTCTGCCGCGCGGTGTTCTTCTGCGACCTTGATGCCCACGGCAGTGTGCGGGCAGACCAGTTCGGCGCTGTGCACCAGCGTGGATTTGATCGTGGCCAGCGTTTCCTCTTCGGACACACGGCCCGAATCGAAATTCTCACGCAGCGCTTCCATCGCGCCGTGGCTGATATTGAAGCCACCCTGTTTCAGCTCATCCATCAATTGTGCGATGGCCCCGCCATCTTCGCCATAGGCATAATAGAGCGCGCGTTCGAAATTCGAGCTGACCTGAATGTCCATCGACGGGCTGATCGAGGGGATAGTCTCGCCCTTGAAATACCCCTCGCCCGAGAGGCAGCGATGCAGAATGTCGTTCTGGTTGGTCGCCACCACAAGGCGGTCAATCGGCAGCCCCATACGCTTGGCCAGATAGCCAGCGAAGATGTCACCAAAGTTGCCGGTTGGCACCGTGAAGCTGACCTTGCGATGCGGCGCACCAAGGCTGACGGCAGCCGAGAAGTAATAAACGATCTGCGCCAAGACGCGGGCAAAGTTGATCGAGTTCACACCCGCCAGTTTCACGCCGTCGCGGAAGTCGAAATCGTTGAACATGTCTTTCAGCGCAGCCTGACAATCGTCAAAATCACCATCAACGGCCAGAGCATGCACATTGCTGTCCGCAGGCGTGGTCATCTGGCGGCGCTGCACTTCGGACACGCGGCCATGCGGGAACAGGATGAACACATCCACCGCGTCCAGCCCGCGGAACGCCTCGATCGCGGCTGAACCGGTATCCCCGCTGGTCGCGCCGACGATGGTCACACGGTCACCACGGCGTTTCAGCGCCACCTGGAACAACTGGCCGATCAGCTGCATGGCAAAGTCCTTGAAGGCCAGTGTGGGGCCGTGGAACAGTTCCAGCAGGAAGTGGTTCTCGTTCAGCTGCTTCAATGGCGCGCGGGCATCGTGGCCGAAACCTTCATAAGCGCGGGCGATGATCGCCTTGAACTCAGCCTCGGCGAATGAGCCGCTGACATAGGGCCACATCACGCGGAATGCGATTTCTTCATAGGGTAATCCGGCCAGCGCCGAGATCTCGTCCTGCGACATCACCGGGATTTCGGCGGGCAGATACAGGCCACCGTCGCGGGCAAGTCCGGTCAACATCGCCTCTTCAAACGTCAATTCGGGCGCCTGCCCGCGGGTCGAGATATATTTCATGTCGCGTCACTTTCAGAATTGGCACGGCTGCGCCACAGGAAGTATCCGGTCATCGCGGCCCAGACCAGAGCCAGACCAAACCAGGTTATTGCATATTGCAGGTGATCGTTTGGTATGCCCGCCGTGTCCACCGGCAGCGGCGTCACATTCGGATCGGTTTGCGAACGGGCGATCAGCAGAACCGGTTCCGCGCCCAGTGCACCCGCAAGCGCGGGCACATCGCGGGCGAACCAGATGTTGGCGTCGAGATCAGGTGCGGGCGTGTAACTGTCGATTTCATCTGGCCAGTGCAGATTGCCGGTGATCTCCATCGGACCGGTCAGACGTTCGGTCTGCTTCGCAGTTGTCGGGACAAAACCCCGATCAACTAGAATAGTGCGATCTTCGGTGTTGAAAGCCTGAATGATCCGGTACCCCGCCCCCACCTGCTTGACAGAAACCAGAACATGGATTTCCCCCGGCACCATCTCTCCTTTGATTGCTACGGGCAGATATTTGTCTTCGTCTTCGAAAACTTGCTGGGGTAGAGAAACCGCTTCGGCAGAGATACGACTTTCGATATCGGCGAGTTGGCCTTCTTTCTCTGCCAAGCGATCCACCTGCCAAAAACCCAACCACAACAGCACGCCCAAACCAGCGAGGCCGAAGATCAGCAGGAACAGGATACGGCGCATGTCAGGACCAAACTTCTTTGCAGGAACCGGCGTCTTGTTAAGGGGCGCGCGTGCTGAATTGCAACCACGCAATTGTATGGGGCGCAATCTTACGCCCCGCATAGAGAAAAAGCCGCCCCTTGGGGCGGCTTTTGCAACTGATCAGCCTGACCGGCGTTACATCAGCGGAGCCTGGCCCCAGATGTAGACGGCAAAGAACAGGAACAGCCAGACCACGTCGACGAAGTGCCAGTACCAAGCGGCGGCCTCAAAACCGACGTGTTTTTCGGGGGTGAAGTCACCCTTAAGCGCGCGGATCAGGCAGACGGTCAGGAAGATTGTCCCGATGATCACATGTGCGCCGTGGAAACCCGTTGCCATGAAGAAGTTGGAATAGAACTGGTCGCCGCCGAATTCCCAGCCTTCATGCTTGAGCAGTTCGGCGTATTCATAGCCCTGAAGGAAGGTAAAGGCGATGCCCAGCACGATGCCAATGGCCAGACCATTGATCAGCGCCTTGCGGTCGTTGTCATGCACCAGCGCATGGTGCGCCCAGGTGATCGCACAGCCTGACAGTAACAGGACCAGAGTGTTGATCAGCGGCAGGTGGAACGGGTCAACCGCATGAATGTCCGGCTGGATGTATTCGGTGCCGGCATAGTCGTACATCGGATACATGCGATGTTTGAAGAACGACCAGAACCAGGCGAAGAAGAACATCACCTCGGACATGACGAACAGGATGAAGCCGTAACGCAGACCGATGCGGACAACAGGCGTGTGATCGCCCTGACGGCTTTCCGCAACCACATCCGACCACCAGGCGAACATCGTGTAAAGCACAGCTGCCAGACCGGCCCAGAACATGAAGGGCGTGATGCCTTGCATCCAGAGAACGGCTCCGAACAGCATGACAAAGCCGCCGACGGCGCCGATCAGAGGCCAGATCGACGGGGCCAGAATGTGATAATCGTGGTTTTTAGCGTGTGCCATCAGCGTCCCTCACCTACAGGCGTTAGTTCGTGTTTGTATCTGCCTGCGCATCGAGGGCGGCATAGCCCTCGGGCAGGTCAATTTCGTAGAATGTATACGACAGCGTGATCGTATGAACATACTTGGCTTCAAGATCCTCGACCATTTCCGGGTCGACGAAGAAAGTCACCGGCATCTCAACGCGCTCGCCGGGTTGCAGCACCTGCTCTTCAAAGCAGAAACAGGCAATCTTCTGGAAATACCCACCCGCAGAATAGGGCGCCACGTTGTAAGACGCCTGCCCGGCAATGGGGCGGTCTGTCGGGTTATAGGCCTCGTAAAACGCGAGACCTGTTTCGCCGATGCGCACATCCATCTCGCGCACGACCGGCTTGAACTCCCATTGCATGTCCTTGGCCTTGGACGCGTCAAAGCGGATGGTAACGGTGCGATCCAGAATGGTATCGGGGGCGGTTTCGGCAACACCAGTGGTGCCGCCAAATCCGGTCACCCGGCAGAACCAGTTGTAGAACGGCACCGACGCCCAGGCCAGACTGCCCATCAGGACAACCACGCCGACGGTCTGGACAACCGTTTTCTGAGGACCGGACAACGCCATCAGTTCTGAACCTCTTGCGTCGCCCTGTTGAAATCAGTGCCCGAGACCTTGACGATGGTCAGGCCGAAGATGATCACGATAAAGGCAGCCAGCGTCAGGCCGACACCCAGATTGCGGCTGAACCGGCGCTGATGTAGCTCGTGACCTTTGCGAAGGCTCATGACCATCCCCCCAGACCATAGGGTTTCAGCAGGGCTTCGGCCAGAACGGCACCGAAATGCAGGAACAGATACAGCAGCGACAGCTTGAAGAAACCGCGTTCAACCTTGAAGTTATCTGCCTCGGAATCGTCCTCGGTCCGGCGCGAGATTTTCCACGCGCCCCGCAGGAACAGGATGTTCAGAATCAATGCAACGGTCAGATAGATCGGGCCGCCAATGCCTGAAAATGCAGTTCCGATGGCCAGCAGGGCCAGCAGGGCTGTATAGACAAGAATATGGACACGTGTCGCGCGGCGACCATGGGTGACGGTCAGCATCGGCACGCCCGCGTCGTCATAGTCCGAGCGCATGAACAGGGCCAGCGCCCAGAAATGTGGCGGCGTCCACATGAAGGTCAGTGCAAACATCAGCCAGGGCTCGACCGACATCGATCCTGTGGCGGCCACCCAGCCGATGACCGGAGGGAACGCACCCGCTGCGCCACCGATCACGATGTTCTGCGGCGTCGAACGCTTCAGCCACATCGTGTAGACGACAACGTAGAAGAAGATGGTGAAGGCCAGAAACGCGCCTGCAAACCAGTTGGTCGCAAGGCCCAGCATGATCACCGACAGACCCGACAGAGCCAGACCAACGGCCAGCGCCTCGCCTTCCTCGACCTTGCCCGAAGGGATCGGGCGGGATTTGGTGCGTTTCATGACACGGTCGATATCCGCGTCCCACCACATGTTCAGCGCACCTGAGGCTCCGCCGCCGATGGCGATGAACAGGATGGCGCAGAACCCGACGAAGGGATGGACAGGAACAGGAGCCGCCAACAGGCCGACCAATGCCGTGAACACGACCAGCGACATCACACGTGGCTTCAGCAGGGCGAAGTAATCGCCAAAGCCGGCCTCGTCCGCCCGGGCGGTCGCAGTGCTGGCATTGATGCTTGCGTCGGTCATTTCCGGTCCTTCTGGGGCGAAAACTGCGCGGATCGCCCGCGCAGCCTGCATCTTGTGTCAGGCGGGGTTCAACCCGCCCCTATCGTACTCAGTTCGAGGCGACCTGATAGCTTTGCGGCAGACCCGCATATTCTTCGATCGCGCCCTGCAGCCATTCGTCATAGACTTCCTGGCTGACGACCTTGACGGTAATCGGCATATAGGCGTGGTCCTTGCCGCACAGTTCCGAACACTGACCAAAATAGATGCCTTCCTTGTCGGCCTGGAACCACAGCTCGGCCAGACGTCCGGGCACACCGTCCTGCTTTACGCCAAAGGCCGGGATGGTCCACGAGTGAATCACGTCGGATGCAGTCACCTGCATCACGATGACCTTGCCGACCGGAACGACAACAGCGGTGTCGGTAGCCAGCAGCCATTCATCATCGCTGTAGCCTGCATCGATCAGCTTAGCGCGCATTGCGTCATCCAGAACAAACGGCGTCACGTCCGCGTCCGCAGGGCGTGCGCCCTCGTCCAGGGTCGCCGGGTGGCCCAGCAGATAGCTGTCGAATGCGAAATCGTGATCAACATACTCGTAGGTCCAGTACCACTGGTTGCCGACGACTTTGATGGTGATGTCACCTTCGGGGATTTCCTGCTGTTTGAAAAGAACCGGCAGCGAGAACGCGCCAATAAAAACCAGAATCAGGATTGGTCCCAGGGTCCAGGCGATTTCAACCGGAGTATAGTGCGAGAAACGCGCCGGAGTTGGGTTTACGCGCTGGTTGTAGCGCACAATGCAATAGATCAACAAAGCTGCAACCAGCAGACAGACTGCGGTGATGATCACGAGAATCATGCTGTCCAGATCCCGGATACCCTGGGCAAGGCTGGTGGCCGCGGGCTGGAAGCCCATGCCGCCGTCTACCGGCTTGCCAATAATCTCAAGCTCCTGAGCCATGGCGGGTAGGCTGGAGAGGGCTGTCATAAACCCTGAAAGCATCAAAGCATTCTTCATGTTCTGTCCTGATCGTTTGATCTTTGCGTCCCTGACGGAAAGGTGTGAATCGGTCGCACCTCTCCCGTTGTCTTTGGCCGCGTTAAAAACCATATTCCAGCGGGTAGATAAAGCAAAATGCTTGCGTCAAACAGACGCTATTTTTGATCTGGATCAAACCCGAAAGGTCGCAACCCATGCCTGAAGCCCCGTTTCGCCCCTTAGAGAGCGCCCTGCCGCAAGATGAAGCACTGGCCATATTGCGCTCGGCAACGGACGGGGCCGAGGATGGAGAGCTGTTTGTCGAGCGTCGGAAATCCGAATCTCTGGTGTTTGACGACGGGCGTCTTCGCACCGCGTCTTATGACGCATCCGAGGGATTTGGCCTGCGCGCCGTTCAGGGCGAAGTTGCCGGATATGCGCATTCGACTGATGTATCGATTGCCGCGCTGAAACGTGCCGCCGAAACCGCGCGACTGGCGGTTGGCGATGGAGGCGGAACGCTCGCCGAAGCGCCCCGGCCCACGAATACGCGCCTGTACACGGACGAAGACCCAATCGAATCCGCCGCCTTCCCGGTGAAAATCGAAACCCTGCGGGAGATTGACGCCTTTGCCCGCGACCTGGATCCGCGGGTGGTTCAGGTCAGCGCAATGATCGCAGCCGCCGTTCAGGAGGTGGAAATTCTGCGACCCGATGGTGTGACGGTGCGTGACGTGCGCCCCATGACGCGCGTGAATGTCTCGGTCATTGTTGAACAGGACGGGCGGCGCGAAAGCGGATCGGCCGGTGGCGGCGGGCGGGTTGGCCTGAGCGGGTTGATCGACCCTGCCGACTGGCAGGCCAAGGCGCGCGAAGCCCTGCGCATCGCATTGGTCAATCTGGACGCGGTTCCCGCCCCTGCCGGCGTGATGGAGGTTGCACTTGGCCCCGGCTGGCCCGGTATTTTGCTGCACGAAGCCATCGGTCACGGGCTTGAGGGCGATTTCAACCGCAAGGGAAGCTCGGCCTTTGCCGGGCTGATGGGACAACAGATTGCATCCAAGGGCGTGACCGTGGTGGATGACGGCACGATTGCTGACCGTCGCGGATCGATCACTGTGGATGATGAAGGCACGCCCAGCTCGCGCACGGTGTTGATCGAAGACGGCATATTGACCGGCTACATGCAGGATCGGCAAAACGCCCGGCTGATGGGCGTTGCGCCCACGGGCAACGGGCGGCGGCAAAGCTATGCGCACAAGCCAATGCCACGCATGACAAATACGATCATGTTGGGAGGCGACGCTGATCCGGCAGCATTGGTGGCAGATATTAAAGACGGCATCTGGGCGGTTGGATTCGGAGGCGGCCAGGTCGACATCACCAACGGCAAGTTCGTTTTCTCGTGCACCGAGGCGTATCGTGTCGAAAACGGCAAGATCGGAGCGCCTGTCAAGGGCGCCACGCTGATCGGCGACGGGCCTTCGGCGTTGAAGCGCATCCGCGGCCTTGGCAATGATATGGCTTTGGATCCGGGTATGGGCACCTGCGGCAAGGACGGTCAATGGGTGCCCGTGGGTGTGGGTCAACCGACAGTGCTGATGGACGGGTTGACTGTCGGCGGGTCGGCGGCCTGAGGCGGAAGAGAAGCGCAAAGGCAGGCGCAGGGTTAACCATGCGCCACTTTGATTCGATAGCACTCCAACCGACGCCATTGATTTGAGCGCCGGTTGGAAAATGTTCTTTTATTTATTTTCAGACACTTAACCGGTGTGTTCTCCGAGAAATACAGAAAAATCGCTGCTAATTATCTGCGATTCAGAGGCTGTTAACCCCCTGTCCCGTAAACCAGTTCTGCAATCAGGCGGAGCAACGGATGACCGAAGAGCAGCTTTCTTCCAATCACCCCCCACTCCCACCCACCACGGAAGAGGACCGGTTTTCGTGGCTTCGCCTGTTGCGCTCGCGCAAGGTCGGCCCGGCGACGTTTCGTCGGCTGCTGCGTGAACATGGCTCGGCGCAGAACGCGCTGGCCGCGCTGCCTGAAATGGCACGCGCCGCCGGAATAGATGGGTATGAAACCTGTCCCCCCGGCGTGATCGAGGCGGAACTCAGGGCCGCAGAAGCCGCCAAAGCGCGGCTTTTGTGCCTTGGGTCCGCAGATTTCCCCGACGCATTGAACGACCTATCCGATGCCCCGCCCTTGCTTTGGGCCATCGGGGATGTGTCGCTGTTGCAGAAACCGGCGATTGCGATGGTGGGCGCGCGCAACTGTTCCTCGCTGGGCGCACGGATGGCGCGTGGTCTGGCGCGCGCCTTGGGTGAAAAGGGACATGTGATTGTCTCGGGTCTGGCGCGCGGCATTGATACGGCAGCGCATATGGCGTCGTTGGACACCGGCACTGTTGCCGTCATGGCGGGCGGTGTCGATGTCATTTACCCGGCCGAGAACACGGAACTGGCGCATAAAATCGCGACCAAGGGACTGCGGCTGTCGGAACAACCGATGGGCGTGACGCCTCAGGCAAGGCATTTTCCGCGCCGCAACCGGATCATCTCGGGCCTGGCCCAAGCTGTTGTGGTGGTCGAGGCCGCAGCAAAATCCGGCAGCCTGATCACGGCGCGTGACGCCCTGGATCAGGGGCGCGAGGTTCTGGCCGTGCCTGGCCACCCGTTTGACGCCCGCGCTGCCGGGTGCAACCTTTTGATTCGGGATGGTGCGACGCTGGTCCGTTCGGCAGACGACGTTGTCGAGGCGCTGCCACAACAAGGCGATCTGATCTTTGCAAAACCCGAGGAGCCGCCCGCCAAGCAACCACGGCCCGCCGCACTGGATTTGCAGGCGCAAATCCTTGAGCGGTTGGGACCTTCCCCCATCGCCGAAGACCAGTTGCTGCGCGACATTGCGGCCTCGGCCGGGGATCTGGGGCCAGCGCTGGTCGACCTTGAACTGGACGGACGAATCCAGCGCCAGCCGGGCGGGTTGTTGTCTCTGGCAAGCTGATTAGGATGGAAGGCAAGATTGCATAGTCGAATGCTCTGCCTGCAATCCGGCGCGGGTATCACGCTGAAATCACGTCGCTTTTCCGCCTGCCAAAGGAACGCATTGACAATCCCCGCTTGCCCCACACATTTTGCACCACCATAAAAGGCGCCAAATTCGTCGAGCGAGGTTTCCCCTTAAATGCCTGTAGTTGTTGTAGAATCTCCGGCCAAAGCAAAAACAATCAATAAATATCTCGGCCCTGACTACACCGTTCTGGCCTCTTACGGCCATGTGCGGGACCTGCCACCAAAGGACGGATCGGTCGATCCGGACCATGGATTTTCCATGACATGGGAAGTGGGCAATGACAGCCGCAAACATGTAAAGGCCATCGCCGACGCGCTGAAAGAAGACAACGCGCTGATCCTCGCCACTGACCCTGATCGTGAGGGTGAGGCAATCAGCTGGCATTTGCAGGAAGCGCTGACCAAGCGCCGCTCGATCAAGAAAGACACACCGGTTAGCCGGGTGACCTTCAACGCCATCACCAAAGAAGCGGTGACCGAGGCGATGAAGAACCCGCGCGACGTCGATATGCCCCTGGTCGAAGCGTATCTGGCACGCCGCGCCTTGGACTACCTTGTTGGCTTCAACCTGTCACCGGTTCTGTGGCGCAAACTGCCCGGCGCAAAATCCGCAGGTCGGGTGCAGTCGGTCTGTCTGCGCCTGATCGTCGAGCGTGAGATGGAGATCGAAGCGTTCAAGCCGGTCGAGTACTGGTCGGTTCGGGCCCTGTTCGAGACACCGCGTGGTCAGACCTATGAGGCGCGGCTGGTCACGTTGGCGGGCAAGAAACTGGACAAGCACGATCTGGCCAACGCAACACAGGCCGAACTGGCGGTTCAGGCCGTCACCAGCCGCGCGCTGCGTGTGACTTCGGTCGAAGCCAAGCCCGCCGCGCGCAATCCAAGCGCGCCGTTCATGACTTCGACCCTGCAACAGGAGGCGAGCCGCAAATTCGGCATGGGCGCGCGCCATGCGATGCAGGTTGCGCAGCGCCTCTATGAGGCCGGATACATTACCTATATGCGAACCGACGGGATCGACATGGCACCCGAGGCCGTGACGGCAACGCGCGACACCATCGCGGACCGGTACGGTGCAGAATATGTGCCGGACAGCCCGCGTATGTACAAGAACAAGGCCAAGAACGCGCAGGAAGCACACGAATGTATCCGCCCCACGGATATGACGCGCGATGCCAAGGCGCTGAAGGTCACGGATGAAGATCAGCGCAAGCTTTATGATCTGATCTGGAAACGGACCATTGCCTGCCAGATGGCGGCAGCACGATTGGAGCGCACAACGGTCGAGATTGGCAGTGACGACGGTCAGGTCGGTCTGCGAGCCACCGGTCAGGTGGTAATGTTCGACGGGTTCATGCGCGTCTATGAGGAAGGCCGCGATGATGTCGCCGATGATGACGAAAAGCGCCTGCCACAGATCATGGAGGGCGACCCCGCGCGCTTTTCCAAGACCACGCTGCGCGATCAGTTTGCCAAGGCCACCAGCGAGTCGGACAAAGCCGCTATCATGGCTGATAACGAAGCCGTTCTGGCGTTGCAGCATCACACGCAACCGCCCCCGCGCTATACCGAGGCCACTTTGGTCAAGCGGATGGAGGAGTTGGGGATCGGACGTCCTTCGACCTATGCCTCGATCGTGACCACGATTCAGGACCGCGAATATGTGCGCAAAGACAAGAACCGGCTGATCCCCGAGGAAAAGGGTCGGATCGTCACCATCTTTCTGCTGAACTTCTTCCGTCAATACGTTGGATACGAATTCACCGCGAATCTGGAAGAGCAACTGGATGACGTCAGCGCCGGTGATCGTGACTACAAGGATCTGCTGGGCAAGTTCTGGCGTGATTTCTCAGCAGCGATTGGTGAAACATCCGAACTGCGCATATCGGAAGTGCTGGACAAGCTGGACGAGGCATTGGCGCCACAGCTTTACCCCCCGCGTGAAGACGGGTCCGACCCGCGCATCTGCCCGAAATGCGGGTTGGGACAATTGCACCTGAAAACCTCACGCACCGGCGGGTTCGTGGGCTGCGGAAACTATCCGGAGTGCACTTATACGCGGCCTATCGCCGGTGAAGGCGCGGAAGGCGACGAACAATTGCTGGGCGAAGACGCCGGGGATGAGATCTGGCTGAAGTCCGGCCGATTTGGGCCGTATGTCCAGCGAGGCGAACCCACGCCCGAGAACAAGAAGCCTCCGCGCGCCTCGCTTCCACGCGGCTGGAGCAAGGATGACATGGATCTGGACAAGGCGCTGACGCTTCTGTCCCTGCCGCGCCAGATCGGTGAGCACCCCGAAGGCGGCATGATCACCTCGAACTTCGGGCGTTTTGGCCCCTATCTGATGCATCAGTTGGCCGATGAAGCCAAGCCGGTCTATGCCAACCTCAAAGACCCAAACGATGTGTTCGAGATCGGTATGAACCGCGCCGTAGAGCTTTTGGCGGAAAAACGAGCCAATCCCGGTGGGCGCGGGCGCGCAGCGGCAAAAGCTTTGAAAGACCTGGGCGAGCATCCCGATGGCGGCGCGATGCAGGTTCTGGACGGACGGTACGGGCCATATGTGAAGTGGGAAAAGGTCAACGCGACCATCCCGAAAGACATCAAGCCCGAAGACGTGACGCAGGAAATGGCCATCGAACTGGTCAATGAGCGCGCATCCAAGAAGGGCACCAAGAAAAAGGCTGCACCCAAAAAGAAGGCTGCCGCCAAGAAGACAGCAAAGAAAGCGGCTGAATAAACCGGACTTTTGACCGGGACATGTCACCAAACACGCGGGCCGGTTTCTGAATAAAGGAACCGGCCCGCGTGTTTATGGACTGACGCGATACAGGATTGCGTTGTTCAGTAAAGGAGTTGAGACATGTTCAGAACCGCCATTCTTGTTGCGGCGATAAGCGTTGCGGCTGCCACGCAGGGCCATGCCGCGCATCACGTCAAGTCCGCCACAGCCGAAATCATCAACGCGCAAGGCGACGTCATTGGTCAGGCGAAGGCGACGCAAGGGCCCAATGGTGTTCTGCTGCACGTGCGCGTCACAGACCTGCCGCCGGGAAAACATGGGTTGCACCTGCACAGCCATGGTGTCTGCGAGGCCGGCGAAGGGTTCAAGACGGCCCAAGGCCATGTTGGCAAAGTTGAAGGCGCACATGGGCTGCTGAACCCTGAAGGCCCCGAGCCCGGCGATCTGCCCAATCTATATGTGGGACAGGATGGCGTGGGCGAGATGGAGGCCTTTACAAACCTTGTTTCGCTTGAAGGTGATGGAGATGTATTGCTGGATGGGGACGGATCAACTTTCATCATCCACGAAGCTGGCGACGATCACATGAGCCAGCCCATTGGCGGTGCAGGTGGGCGCATCGCCTGCGGGATCCTGATCGCCGACTGACACTATTGTCAGCTGAACTACCGTAGAAATACCTGAACCTTCTGGTTTCATTGACTTCCCCATGACGTGGCGGCAAAACCTGCCCATCACCATGTCATTGGGGGAGTTTTCCATGAAGAAAGTCTATGCCAATGCCGCCGAGGCACTCGATGGGGTGCTGACGGATGGCATGCTGATTGCCGCGGGCGGGTTTGGCCTGTGCGGCATTCCCGAACTGTTGCTTGCTGCCATCCGGGATTCGGGCGTCAAGGACCTGAGTTTTGCGTCGAATAACGCCGGTGTGGACGATTTCGGTATCGGCATCCTGTTGCAGACCAAGCAGGTCAAAAAGATGATCAGCTCGTATGTCGGCGAAAACGCCGAATTCATGCGTCAGTATCTGAGCGGCGAGTTGGAACTGGAATTCAACCCGCAAGGAACACTGGCCGAACGGATGCGCGCCGGTGGTGCCGGTATTCCCGGGTTCTACACCAAGACGGGCGTCGGCACCGTGATTGCGGAAGGCAAGGAGCACAAGGATTTCAACGGCGAGACCTATATCCTTGAGGAAGGCATTTTTGCCGATCTGGCTATCGTCAAGGCCTGGAAAGCTGACGACACCGGCAATCTGGTGTTCCGCAAGACCGCCCGCAACTTTAACGTGCCCGCTGCCACCTGCGGCAAGATCTGCGTGGCCGAAGTGGAAGAGATTGTTCCGCGCGGCTCACTGGACCCGGACAAGATCCACCTGCCCGGCATCTATGTGCATCGCATCATCCAAGGCGATCACGAAAAGCGCATCGAACAGCGCACCACCCGCAAGAAGGAGGATGCATAATGCCCTGGGACCGCAATCAGATGGCCGCACGCGCGGCAGAGGAACTGGAAGACGGCATGTATGTGAACCTCGGCATCGGGATTCCGACGCTGGTGGCGAACTATGTGGGCGACAAGGACATCACTCTGCAATCGGAAAACGGAATGCTGGGTATGGGCCCTTTCCCGTATGAGGGCGAAGAAGACCCGGACCTGATCAACGCGGGCAAACAGACGATCACCGAGCTGTCCCGCACTGCCTATTTCGACAGCGCCACGTCCTTTGCGATGATCCGGGGCGGCAAAATCGCTGCTGCGATCCTGGGTGCCATGGAAGTGGATGAGAAAGGCGACCTGGCAAACTGGATGATTCCCGGCAAGCTGGTGAAAGGCATGGGCGGCGCCATGGACCTGGTTGCAGGCGTTGGGCGCGTGATCGTGGTTATGGACCACACCAACAAGCACGGTGAAAGCAAGGTCCTGAAGGAATGCACTCTGCCACTGACAGGCAAGGGTGTCGTGGATCGCATCATCACCAATCTGGGCGTTCTGGACGTGGTCGAGGGCGGATTGAGAATCGTCGAACTGGCAGATGGTGTCAGTGAAGACGAAATGCGCGCTGCGACCGAAGCGACAATCGTCGGCTGAAAAAAAGAAAAGGCCCGCCGGATCGAGGCGGGCCTTTTTCAATTTGAGGTCTGGAACACGCAACCATCTGAAATCAGATCCGGCGGTGTCGCGCACAAAGCCCGCGCGATCTGGAAAGCGGCCAGAACCTTGGGGACATAATCCCGGGTTTCGGCATAAGGCGGCACGCCGCTGTGTTTACGTACAGCCCCCTCACCCGCGTTGTAACCGGCCAGAACCAGAATCGGATCATTCCCGAACTCTTCCATCAGCCAGTTGAGGTATTTCACGCCCCCGGCGATGTTCTGCGAGGGTTGCAGACTGTCCTTAACACCAAAGCGGGCAGCTGTGGCGGGCATCAACTGCATAAGCCCCTGCGCGCCGGCCGAACTGACGGCATCTGCGCGACCGGCTGATTCAACCGAAATGACGGCCAGCACCAGCGCTGGCGACACATTGGTTCCCACGGTTGACCGCAAAATCTCGATCCCGCGTTCTTTTGCTATGTTTTGCAGCGATTGCAGCCGGGGTGATCTTACATTCGTCGCCGCCAGCGCGTTAATCGCAGCATCAAGCCGCCCGGCCCCACCTTCATCGATATGCGGTGAAATGCGGTCCCAGAATGCCTTGTACGACCCTTTCGGGTCAGGCGCGGCACCGATTCCCGGCACTGTGGGCTGAACCACTTTGGTTCTTGCTATGATTTCTGGAACCACCAGCTCCACCCCTGTGCTGGGGGCTGAGGGCTTGGCCGCGTGTTCCTCGGGTGTGATCTGAATGGTCACGCGAGGACGCTCACCCGGCTTGGGGGCCTTGATCCGCTTGTAAACTCCGCGCGGCTCAACCTCGGTCGCATACCCGGGTGCGACACCAGATAGTAGAAACGCCAGTACACCGGCGCATTGAAGTGCGTTCCGGAGAGTCATGTGCCTGCCTCATGTATTCTTTTTACGCGATTTGAACCGCGAATCTTCGCCCAAAGCCAGAAAAACAAAGCGAATTGGGGCAATTTCGCCTCATTTGGCGTAAATTTGCACCGCTACAGAGCGCTTGGCATCAATCAAAGAATTTTTTTTTGCCTTATTTACAAACGCTTACGCATTTAGTGACTAAAAAGTTAAGCCGCGCGAAAAAAAATCTGTGTTTGGCCCAATTCCTGCCACGCACAACAGGCAAACATTAATCCATACCGAGACGGACATGAGCGGACTGAGAGAGAAAGCTCTGAAGAACGCCGAGGTTTGTTAAACTCTTTTTGATCCTTTAGGAGGGACGTAACATGATCAAGTTCATCAAGAACTTCCGCAAAGACGAAGACGGCGCAGTAACAGTTGACTGGGTTGTTCTGACCGCAGCAGTCATCGGCCTGGCAGCCGTTGCATACCAGCAGATCTCGGCTGGCGCGACCGGCCTGGCAACAGACGTGAACCAGGCCCTGAACGGCGCATCGCTGAGCACCGGCAGCAACACCGCAACCGGCGGTATCACAACTGCAGGCAGCAACAGCGGCAGCTAAGCTTCTGCTTGAGCAAGATTTTGACGCCGCGCCATTCAGGCGCGTCTTTTTTTCGTTCAGAGGTCTTTCAATATCTCTAAGAATAGAGTTTGACGGTCCTACCTCGCACGCCACGCCGCGAGCGCCACCGAATTGATCACGCCCAATTTGCAGGTCTTTGCGCACAAAAGAGCCCGTGAAAAAGTTTGGAATCTTGGATATTTCCACCGAAATCAACTTTTGGCCTGATTTCCGCCATCCGAACGAACCACTGTTAGGCGACGTTACAGGAAACACTGAATTGTCGTATTGGAGATAAGTAGATGCTAAAGTTCCTTAATCGGTTCAAATCGGACGAAGCAGGAGCGGTGACCGTTGACTGGGTGGTTTTGACCGCAGTGCTCATCGGTCTGTCAAGCGCGACCTACCTTGTCATCAGATCAAGTGTTGATGGTATCGGCGGTAACATCAACCAAGCCATGAGTTCCTCTGTTGTCAGTACCGGCTCGAACACCGCTCCTGGTGGCCTTGTAACAGCGGGAACCAACTGACCCACAGCGAGTTTTCACATTCACCAGCTTTCCTGAGCTTGTTGGTGAACGTGTCGGGCAAATAATCGCGGCGACCTTTTTGGGCGCGGCGTTTGTTTCGTTGTTCTTCGTCTGGCCTGCCGCAGGGAGATGACAGCAGTCGTTTTGCGGAATTGTGCGAAAGCTGACGCAGAATCTAACAAGCAGACATTTTTGTCCCACATTTCGACACAATTTACATTTAACACTTGGGCTGTTTCAAAGTGGCCCTTTGGCCGCTTAGTATCCGACTAAATAAGAAAGAGGTGCATGTATGCGAGCGGTATTCGGACTTGTCCTGATTGTCGGCGTTGCTCTGGCTGGGGGCGCCGTTTACATGGCGCGCAACTATATTGCGGCTTATCAAAGCGAACTGGCACGGCAGAAACAAGCGGCAGAAGAAGCGCTGGCCAATGCCAAAGTCGATGTCATCCCGACGGTAACTGTTTACGTTTCAAATCGTCCTCTGAAATACGGTGAACGCCTGACGCAGGAAGACGTGCGCGCTGTAGACTGGCCGGAAAACGCGATTCCCGAAGGTACGTTCTCTGATCTCACTGCCTTGTTTCCCGAAAGTGGCGCCAATGAGCGTTATATTCTGAGGACCATGGAAAAAGACGAGGCGATTATGGAGGTCAAGATCACACGGCCAGGCGAATCGGCCGGGCTGACCTCTCGTCTTGAAAAAGGTATGCGCGCCTTTGCGATCAGCGTGGACGTGGCCTCTGGTGTTTCAGGCTTCTTGCGCCCCGGCGACAATGTCGACATCTACTGGACCGGGTCAAGCGGGACGGTAGAAGGGAATTCTGGCGGCATCACCAAACTGATCGAAACCAACGTTCAGCTGATCGCCGTCGACCAGACCGCTGGTTCGGACGTCGCAAGCGCAACGATTGCACGCACAGTCACGGTCGCAGCCACGCCGGAACAGGTCGCAGCACTCGCGCAGGCCCAGAACACCGGGCGGCTGTCGCTGGCCCTTGTTGGGGTGCAGGATGACTCTGTTGCGTCGGCAATCGAGGTGGATCAGCGCAAACTGCTTGGAATAACGGCAGCCGCTCCGGAACCGAAGGAAGAGGTTGAACAGGTCTGCACGACGCGCATCAGACGCGGTGGAGAGATTGTCAACGTGCCTATACCCTGTACAAATTGACGCCAATTCAGAGTGTTACAAGATCGGAGCCGCATCTCAGATGCGGCTCTTTTCTTGTTGTTGTTGCCAATTCTCCACATAAGGAAAATTCCAGAAACCATTGATTATTGCAATAAATTCGGATTTCGCGCAGTCTCTTAGCACATAGGGCATAAGACCCAAAAAACGAGGCGTGATCGGAGAGGCAGGTCACATGACAATACGTTCCTGGATCAGCGCAACCCTGCTGGGGTTGTCGCTTGTTATGAGCCCGGTCGGCGATGCCGCCTGGGCTGAAACCCTTCGCGTGGTGAAAAAGGGCACAGTGGAAACGCTGGAAGTTCCGATGAATCGCGCGATTGTTGTGGAAAGCGAACAACCGTTTGCAGAGCTCAGCATTGCCAACGCAGGCATTGCGGATATCTCTTCGCTTTCGGATCGCACAATCTATGTTTTGGGCAAGGCCCCTGGCCTGACCACGCTAACACTGTTTGATGGCGCAGGAAATCTGCTTGCCAACGTACGTGTCCGGGTCTCGCCCGATGTAACCGAATTTAAAGAGCGTCTGCGTCAGATCCTGCCAAGTGAGCAGATTGAAGTGCGCACCGCCAATGATGGCATCGTACTGTCCGGCACGGTTTCAAGCGCCGCCAAACTGGCCCGCGCACTTGAATTGGCTGAACGCTACGCGCCCGAACGTGTATCGAACCTGATGTCTGTAGGTGGCGTGCAGCAAGTGATGCTGAAAGTACGCTTTGCCGAGATGAATCGCTCAGTCGCAAAAGAGCTTTCTTCAACACTTTCAGTTGCGGGCACTGATTTTCTCGGTGGCTTCAATCCGCAGAACCTTGTTCCCCCTATCACCGTGGAAAATGGTACGTTGTTGTTTGGCTTCGGGGTCGGATCAGCTCAGGTCAACTTGCTGCTGCAAGCCCTCGAGTCGAAGGGCCTTGTTCGCAACCTTGCCGAACCAAACCTTTCGGCCCTGTCCGGACAGGAAGCAACGTTCCTGGCTGGCGGTGAGGTTCCGATTCCAGTGCCGCAAGACGACGGTGTCGTGGCAATCGAGTACAAAGCCTTCGGTGTGAATATGAACTTCATCCCGCGGGTTGTGGACGGCGACCTGATCAATCTGGAAATGGGCACCTCGGTTTCGAGCATCGACACCAGCACGAACTTCACGATCAATGGAGACACCGTTCCCAGCTTTATCGTGCGGGAAGCCAAGACCACTGTAGAGTTGCGCGACGGGGAAAGCTTTGCCATCGCAGGGCTGCTTCAGGACAACTTTGTTGACCAGGTCAACCAAGTGCCGTGGCTGGGAGATGTGCCGGTTCTGGGGGCCTTGTTCCGCAGCGCTGACTATCAGCGCGAACAAAGTGAACTTGTCGTCATCATAACGGCGCATCTGGTGACGCCGACGCGTGGCGAGGCGCTAGCCCTTCCCACCGATCGTGTCAAACCACCCAGCGAATTTGACCTGTTCGCGAATGGTCGGGTTGCTCGTACACAGCGGCCCGGAGCCGGCGGAGCATCCGAAGTTGCCAAACAGAATTTTGGCAGCTCGTACGGCTACGTCCTAGATTGATCAGGAGGATAGGACCAATGCAGAAGTGGATCATCACACTGGGTCTTACGGTCGCCGTTGCCGCATGTACGCGCGAGGTCGGATATGAGATCGATGCCGGAACCTTTGGAAACGCGACATTGAACAATATCCAGGTTCAAAACGGCGAGTTGACCTATGCTCAGATTCTTGGGCGCAGATTTGCCGCGGATGTGCCCAGCCAAGTGAACTTTGCCTTCAACAGTTCGCAACTGGACGCATCAGCGCAAAGCATACTGTTGCAGCAGGCTGACTGGATCAAACAGTTCCCCGAAGCCAGGTTCCGGGTTTACGGACACACAGATGCTGTAGGATCAACCAGTTACAACAAGAGCCTTGGTCTACGCCGCGCACAGGCAGTAGTCGCATTCCTTGAACGGCAAGGAATCTCGCGTTCACGTCTTGAAGCCGTTGTATCCTTTGGAAAAACGCAGCCGTTGATCGCGACACCGAATCGGGATCGCCGCAACCGCCGGACGGTAACGGAAGTTTCTGGCTTTGTTGACCGTCACCCGCAGCTGCTGGACGGCAAATACGCCAACATCATCTATCGCGAATACGTTGAAAGTGCGACGTGGAAGAGCGTGATCGAAGATGTATCAACAACAGATACGGCCAACTAGTGCCGCTGGCATTGGTGGATAATACAAGCAGAATGGGCGACATCGTCGCCCATTTCCCTACAATTGGTTCTTTTGCGCCCAATTCTTGCCCAACTTCAAAGCAACATTGTGAAAAATAGGGTGACCTGCGGCCAAATTTGACCGTATTGGGGCGACAGCACATCAATCTGGCGGAATTCGTTCATATGACATGCTGAGCCCTCACGACGAGGATAGTGTTTATGACCAGCGCAACGCCGCAAGACGAAAATTCTGCAATCCTGGCCTGCACCATAAGCCGGGATGTCCAGAATTTCGACCTTCTGATTGAAGACATGGAAACCATTCTGGGCGAGCGCTGGGGCGACCTGGGCTTTGCCGAAGCGCTGGCCTTTTTCAGCCAGCCAGAAGCCGAAGCACTTGAATTCGTTGCATTGGCAATCGACGGGGAAGATGAAGACAACCTGTCATTGATGGGTGAAATCATCACGCGGGCCAAGGAAAAGAAGATCAAGGTCGTCTTGATCGCAGAGGACGTCACACCTGCTTCGCTCCACCAATTGCTGCGCAAGGGTGCGGACGAGTTTGTCCCCTACCCGCTTCCGGAAGGTGAATTGCAGGAAGCGGTAGAACGCATGAAGCAGCCCGATCCGGTTGTCATGGCGCAAGCCGCAGCTGTTCCATTGGCAAGTGGCGAATCAAAGGAAGGCGCGTTGTTCGTCGTTCAGGGACTTGCTGGTGGCGTGGGATCCACGACTTTGGCGGTAAACCTGGCCTGGGAACTGGCCTGTGCCTCGGACAAGGATGCCCCGTCTGTCTGTCTGATCGATTTGGATCTGCAATACGGCACGGTTTCAACCTATCTGGACCTGGCACGCCGCGAGACGGTGTTCGAAATGCTGTCGGATACGGATTCGATGGACAGCGAGGTTTTCTCACAAGCTCTTCAAACTTATGAAGAAAAACTGCAGGTCCTGACTGCACCATCCGACATGGTGCCATTGGACCTGATTACCCCCGAAGACATCCAGCGCGTGATTGACGTGGCGCGCACGCATTTCGACTATGTGGTTGTGGATATGCCCAAAACGCTGGTCTTGTGGTCGGAAACGGTCTTGCAGGCGGCGCATGTATATTTTGCAATGATCGAGCTTGATATGCGCTCGGCTCAGAACGCCCTGCGCCTCAAGCGCGCGTTGCAGGCCGAAGAACTGCCCTTCAACAAGCTGCGCTTTGCGCTGAACCGGGCCCCAAAATTCACCGACCTGAATGGAAAAAGCCGCGTGAAACGTATGGGGGAAAGCCTTGGCATCTCTATTGATCTGCTGCTGCCTGATGGGGGCAAACCTGTCATGCAAAGTGGCGACCATGGTTTGCCGCTGGCCAATTCAGCCGCCAAGAACCCGCTTCGCCGGGAAATCGCGAAGCTCGCCAAATCACTTCACAGCCTTGGCAGCAGCAGCGCTGAAGCTGCGTAACATCATCCCAAGGGGGGATCGCCGTGTTTTCAAGATATAAAAAACAGCCAGCAGCGCAGCCCGTCAAAGCGGCAGCGCAGCCGGTCGAAACGGCGGCACCTGCCGCACAAGCTGCCCCCAGCCCCGCTGCAACGGCCGTCGTACGCAAACCTCAGAAAAAAACGGCCGAGGTTGCCGGGGCAGATCGTGATCGAAAACGCAAAGAGCGGCTGAGTGAGATCAAGATCGAACTTCACCGCGAGTTGCTGGAGAACCTGAACCTGGCAGCTTTGGAAACTGCCGCCGAAGCGGAGCTACGAGCCGAAATCAGCGCAATCGCCAGCGAAGTTCTGGAAACCAGGAACATCGTTCTGAATCGCGACGACCGATCGCAGCTGAACAAAGAACTTTATGACGAAGTAACAGGCCTTGGCCCGCTTGAGACGCTTCTGCAGGACGATACGGTCAACGATATTCTGGTCAACGGACCGCATCAGATTTTCGTCGAACGTGCCGGTAAGCTGGAAATCAGCGACATCACCTTCAAGGATGAAAAGCACCTGATGCGGATCATCGATAAGATCGTGTCCGCGGTAGGCCGTCGTGTCGATGAATCCAACCCCTATGTTGACGCCCGACTGGCCGATGGATCGCGATTCAACGCCATGGTGCCCCCTATCGCGGTTGATGGGTCTCTGGTTTCGATTCGTAAATTCAAAAAAGACAAGCTGGGTATCGATGATCTGGTCAATTTTGGTGCGTTCACCGAGGAAATGGCTGCCTATTTGCAAGCTGCCGTGTCGACCCGACTGAACGTTATCGTGTCGGGCGGTACCGGTTCCGGTAAAACGACTACGCTCAACGCTCTGTCCAGCTTTATCGACGATGCCGAACGCATCCTGACCATCGAGGATACAGCGGAACTTCAGCTGCAACAGACGCATGTGGGCCGGATGGAAAGCCGACCGCCCAACGTGGAAGGCAAAGGTGAGGTCAGTCCGCGCGACTGTCTGAAGAACGCCTTGCGTATGCGACCTGACCGCATCATCGTCGGCGAGACACGCGGCGCCGAGGTGATCGATATGTTGCAGGCCATGAACACTGGCCACGACGGTTCGATGACCACGATCCACGCGAACTCGGCCCGGGATGGGATTTCACGTCTGGAAAACATGATCGCGATGGCCGGCATCGAAATGCCCATTAAGGCCGTCCGCAGCCAGATCGCAAGCGCTGTGAACCTGATCGTTCAGGCCAGCCGATTGCAGGACGGTTCGCGCCGCATGACCTCGATCACCGAGATTACCGGTATGGAAGGTGACGTGATTTCAATGCAAGAAATCTTTCGTTTTCAACGTGTTGGCCTGACACCTGACAACAAGATCATCGGTCACTTTACGGCAACTGGTGTGCGCAGCCACTATTCGGAACGCTTCCGTCTGTGGGGGTTTGATCTGCCCGCATCCATCTACGACCCAACCACAATGTAGGAGAACCGGGTATGCAATTGCCTATGGAGGCGATCATCTATGTCGCCATCTTTGTGGGGGTTCTTGCCCTGGTCGAGGGCATCTATCTGGTTGCGTTCGGCAAATCCATCAGCCTGAACAGCCGGGTCAACCGGCGTCTGGACATGCTGGAAAAGGGTGCCGGGCGCGAACAGGTTCTGGAGCAGCTGCGCAAGGAAATGCAGCAGCACATGAAATCACAGAGCATTCCTCTGTATTCGCTGCTTGCTGACAAGGCTCAAAAAGCCGCGATTGCGTTTTCACCCCGTCAGCTGATCATGATCATGGCTCTGGTCTCGGCCATGGCATTTGTCGGTCTGAGCATTGGTACCGCGACGGATACGGCGCTGCGCATCGCGATTTCAATCGCCATCGGTATTGGCGGTGTTTACGCGTGGGTAAACCACAAGGCCAAGAAACGTATGGGCATGATCGAAGAGCAACTGCCTGACGCGGTTGAGCTGATGGTGCGTTCGCTTCGTGTGGGTAATCCTTTCGTTTCGACAATTCAGGTTGTTTCCAACGAAGTTCAGGATCCGCTGGGAACCGAGTTTGGTATTATCGCGGATGAATGCGCCTATGGACGCGATGTGGGCGAGGCGCTCAAAGATATGGCCGAACGTCTGGACATGCAGGATCTTCGGTTCCTCGCGGTTGCTGTGGGTATTCAGCAGCAGTCCGGTGGTAACCTGGCTGAAATTCTGGCTGGATTGGCACAGGTGATCCGCGCGCGGTTCCGCCTGTTCCGGCGCGTCAAGGCGATCACGGCCGAAGCCCAATGGTCAGGTAAGTTCCTGTCTGGCTTCCCAATTGCGTGTCTGATTTTCATCCTGGTCAAGGATCCGGGGTATTATGACGAAGTGTTGGATCACCCCTGGTTCATCCCTGCGTGTTTCGTTGTCGGCATTTTGCTGACACTGAACCTGATCGTCATGAAGATCATCACCAACATCAAGGTCTGAGGGCAGCACAATGGAATTTCTGACCAACATCAATGACCTGCTGACCCAACACCTGGGTGAGTTCGGCCCCCTGATCGTAGTGGGTGTACTTGGCCTGATCATGGTTCTTGTCGCTGTCTCACTGATCATGAGCCAGCCGGAAGATCCTCTGAAAAAGCTTCAGCGGTCGAATGCGGCGCCCCGGGCGACGAAAAAAAGCAAGAAAGAGCAACTGCGTAACTCCAGCCGCAATGAGCAGCTTGAGAAATTCGCGACTTTCCTGGAACCGAAAAACGAAGAAGAGTATTCGGCGGTTGAGCTGAAGCTGCGTCAGGCGGGATACCGGTCAAAAGATGCGGTCCGGTTCTTTCACTTTGCGCAGTTTTCGCTGGGTATCATTGGTATCGTTGTCGGTGTTCTGCTGATTACGGTCCTGTCAAACGGTCAGGAGTTCACCGGCCAGCAGATGATGATCCGGGTATTCGTGCCAGCCGCAATCGGTTATTTCGCGCCGAAATACTGGATCACGCGCCGGGTCGAAGCACGCAAAGAGGCGATTACCGCAGGCTTTCCAGATACGCTTGACCTGATGCTGGTCTGTGTTGAGGCCGGACAATCACTGGACCAGGCCATCGTGCGCGTGTCCGGTGAAATGAAATCCTCCTACCCAGATATTGCACAGGAATTCGAAACCGTCGCACACGAGATGAAAGCCGGTAAGGACAAAGACACTGTTTTGCGCGATTTCGGAGTGCGCTGCGGCGTACAGGACGTGAACTCATTCGTCACCGTGATGATCCAGTCGGCGACTTTCGGTACATCCATTGCCGAGGCATTGCGGGTTTACGCCTCAGAGATGCGTGACAAACGCGTGATGCGCGCCGAAGAGGCTGCGAACAAGTTGCCTACCAAGATGACTCTTGTCACAATGATGCTGACAGTTCCGCCACTGCTGATCATTCTGGTCGGCCCGTCGGCGAATGTCATTTCGACTTTCGGGCGCGCAGGATGATAAAACCCTATGAAAGCTGAATTCTGGTGCTTCCCTTCCGGGTTTCGCCGAATACTTAAGGCCACCGTGGTTTGCACCATGGTGGCTTCTTGCACAGAAGGCCTGTCGCCGAACGGCCTGGATGCGCCGGGAGTTGATCCCAGGGGACAAGCAGAAGACAATATCGAGGTCGGAAACCGGCTGATGGCTGCCGGTGAATACGAACTGGCGCTTGATACTTTTACCCGCGCCGCGCTGGACCAGGGTATGACGACACAGGTCTTGACCTCTCTGGGTACGGCCAATCTTGGGTTGCGGCGTTTAGGGCAGGCCGAGAAATTGCTGCGCCGCGCCGTGGAAGGCGATCCGGATTGGCCTGTTGCATGGAATAATCTGGGTGTTCTACTGATGGAGAAACAGGAGTACCCCGAAGCGGCGCAGGTCTTTCAACGGGCTTACGCGCTGGACAATGGCGAAAGTGACGCAATCCGCGACAATCTGCGCTTAGCACTCGCAAAAATGGAAAATCCTGTTAATAATATCCCGCAAGAACAACAAGAATTTACACTGGAGCAGCTTGGCGACGGGCAATTCGCGCTACGCAAAATCCAGTAATCGAGGCAAGAGCAGTAAAGGACGCAAAAAATGCGCCAGCAATTCTTGATTCCGGCTGTTATTATCAGCGGTCTGATCCTTTCGGCCTGTGCAAAGGAAACCGAAGAGGAAAAGGTGGAACGGACGTTTCAGGAAGTGAACGTCATTGACGAAACCAACCTGAACGATGTGTTGTTGAGTGCCGCCGACCCGAACGAGGCGGTGACCTATTTTCACGGTGCCACACTCAAGAACCCTGATCGCATCGATCTTCAGCGCGGGTTGGCAATATCCCTGGGACGCGCAAAACGCACCACCGAAGCGGCAGCAGCGTGGAAGCGCGTGACGACAATGAAGGGTACGAACGCCGCAGACAAGGTCGAGTACGCCGATGCGCTGGTGCGAAATGGCGACTGGTCTCAGGCCAAAACCGTTCTGGATACGGTTCCCCCAACGTTCGAAACCTTTAAACGCTATCGCCTTGAGGCGGTGGTCGCGGATTCCCGGAAAGAGTGGAAGCGGGCTGATCATTTCTATGAAACGGCCGTTGGGCTGACCACCCGCCCGGGCAGCGTAATGAACAATTGGGGGTATTCGAAACTGACCCGTGGCCAGTATGCCGAGGCCGAACGCCTGTTCACCGACGCAGTCCGCCAGGACAGCTCTTTGTTCACTGCCAAGAATAATCTGGTGCTGGCCCGGTCAGCGCAGGGCAACTATAGCCTTCCAGTGGTGCCGATGACCCAGGTTGAACGGGCGCTACTGCTGAATACGATGGGTATTTCCGCGGTCAAGCAGGGCGATGTAGAAACCGCGAAAAACCTGTTCCGCGAGGCTATTGCCACCCATCCGCAGCATTTCGATGAAGCGGTTCGCTCGCTTCGTGCGCTTGAAGAGGCCTGACACATGCAAATCCCCGCTGCGGCGGCGGCATGGTTCCTGCCCTTCGTGCTGCCGATCTGCTTTTACGTGGCCTTCACGGATATGCGCGAGATGCGGATCAAAAACCATGCAGTTGTTGCGCTGGCGTTGATTTTTGTCGTGGTCGGGCTGGTTGCCATCCCGCCCTGGTCCACCGGCGCGGTCAGCGGTCATCTGTTGCTGATCAATGTGTCGATGCCGATCTATTTCTGGCACCTTCTGCATATCCCCGTGGTGTTGATTTTCGGCATTCTTCTGAACGCGTCAGGGGCAATGGGCGCGGGCGACGCTAAGTTTCTTGCCGCGTCCGCGCCATTTGTCTGGCTTGGCGATCTAAAGCTGGTGCTGCTTATTCTGACCGCCTGTATTCTGGCCGCCGTGGTCACGCATCGTTTGGCTAAAATCACAAGGTTGCGCACCATTGCGCCACATTGGGAAAGTTGGGATCGGGGCAAACAGTTCCCCATGGGGTTCGCACTGGGTGGCTCGCTGGCCATGTATCTGATTCTGGGTACTGTTCTCGGTTCGTAAACTATCATCAGCGCGCCTTGCCGCTGCCTTTGTCCCGCCACAAAGCTGGGTCATTTTTCCTTCAAGTCGCCCTTATTCGGGCAGTTGGCGTTACAATTTGACGAACGAGCACCGCGCATGAATATGCAGACTTCCTCTGTTATGGCCCCCCCTACCCCGAAGGGGTTAAGCGAAATGAAGCTTCCGCTGGTGATGATGCGGGATATCTTGCTGAAGACCATATTCCGCAAGAACACCAGCACCGTGTCAGAAGTTTCTGCGGCCATATGTCTGCCTGGCGCTGTGACCCAAGAGCTGATCGACATTGCACGCGAGCAGAAGCTGCTTGAGGCAATGGGGACGCTGAACGCCAACAGCGGCAACGAGATGGGATATCAGCTGACTGATGCCGGCAAGGCCCGCGCTCTGGATGCCCTCAGCCAGTCCGAGTATTTCGGTGCGATGCCCGTTCCGCTGGATGTCTATCGCGAGCAAGTCAAACGTCAATCGATCCGCAACATTCAGGTCACGCGCGACCAGTTGACCAACGCCATGGGCCATCTGGTTCTGCCCGACAGCCTGCTGGATCATCTAGGCCCGGCAGTCAGCGCAGGCCGGTCGATCCTGATGTATGGTCCGCCGGGCAACGGTAAATCGTCCATCTCGAACGGCATTCGCGATGCGCTGGGGGACAATGTCTATGTGCCCTACGCCATCGAATATGCGGGGCAGGTGATCACGGTCTACGACCCGATCGTGCACACCGCGATCGAGCAGGAAGCCGACGACCCGAACAGCCTGCGCCGCCGCAAGCGGTTCGACTCACGCTATGTGCAGTGTGAACGCCCGACCGTGGTTACCGGCGGCGAACTGTCGCTTAGTATGCTGGACCTTGTCTACAACCCCACGGCAAGAACCTATCAGGCACCGCTACAGCTGAAATCCACGGGCGGCATCTTTATCGTGGACGACCTTGGCCGTCAGGCCGAACCGCCGCAGGCGCTGGTCAACCGCTGGATTGTTCCACTGGAAGAAAACAAGGATATCCTGGGCCTGCAATCGGGTGAGAAATTCGAAGTTCCTTTTGATACGCTGGTCATCTTCTCGACCAACTTCCACCCGAACGAGATCTTTGACCAGGCAGCCCTGCGCCGGATTTTCTTCAAGATCAAGATCGACGGTCCGAATCAGGAGAACTTCCTGAAGATTTTCGCCATGGTTGCGCGTAAACGCGGGATGCCACTGGATGAGGCGGCGCTGGTGCATCTGCTGAAGGTCAAGTACCCGACCATCAACAATATCTACGCCAACTATCAACCGATCTTCCTGATCGACCAGATGATCTCGATCTGCGAGTTCGAAGGCATCCCCTATCAGATGAGCCCGGAACTGATCGACCGGGCCTGGGCCAACATGTTCGTCAAAGACGAGAAAATCGTCAAATAACGCCGTGCCATTACCACTCCGGGGCGGGTAGTCTGCGTTCATGACGCAGATTCCCGCACGGATTGCCACTTGGTTTTCCACCAAAGGCTGGTCCATCCACCCGCATCAGCAAGAGATGTTCGACCGCGCATGCAGCCCGGCGACACTGTTGATTGCGCCCACCGGTGGCGGCAAGACCATGGCCGGATTTCTGCCGTCGCTGGCTGAACTTGCGGATGCTGATCACAATGGATTGCACACAATCTATGTCTCGCCGCTCAAGGCGCTGGCAGCGGATATCAAACGTAACCTGCGCACCCCGGTGGATGAGATCGGTCTGCCTATTCGGATCGAGGATCGAACCGGTGACACCTCAGCCACGCAGAAGAAACGCCAAAGGGCTGATCCACCGCATATCCTGTTGACCACGCCGGAAAGTCTGGCGTTGCTGACCTCGTACGAGGATGCCCCGCGTATGTTTGAAGGTGTGCAGCGGATCATCGTCGATGAAATCCACGCACTGGCTGAAAGCAAGCGCGGGGATCAGCTGATGCTGGCGCTGGCACGCCTGCAACGCCTCAATCCCGATCTGCGCCGCGTCGGGTTGTCGGCGACGGTGGAAGATCCTGTTGCGATTGCCCGCTTTCTGGCCCGCCACCCTGATCCCTGCCAGATTGTACAGGCCGACCCCGGCCCGGACCCGGATATCCGAATGCTGGAAACGTCACAGATGCCACCCTGGTCTGGTGGTGGCGCGGCTTATGCCATCCCAGCTGTGCTGGAGCAGATCAAGCATCACAAGACCACGTTGATCTTTCACAATACGCGCGCCCAGGCCGAGATATTCTTTCACAATCTTTGGCTGGCCAATGATGACGGTCTGCCCATCGGCATCCATCACGGCAGTCTGGACCGGCAGCAGCGCGAGCGGGTCGAGGCGGCAATGGTTCGAGGTGACTTGCGCGCGATCGTCTGCACCGGTTCGCTGGATCTGGGCATCGATTGGGGGGATGTCGATCTGGTGATCCAGATCGGCGCGCCAAAGAATGTCAAAAGGCTGGTGCAAAGGATCGGACGGGCCAACCACCGCTATAACGCACCTTCCAAGGCGCTTTTGGTGCCTGCCAATCGCTTCGAAGTGGTCGAATGCGTCGCCGCGCTAGAGGCCGCCAAAGCCCATGAATTAGATGGGGAACCCCGCGGTCGCGGCCCGCGCGATGTTTTGTGCCAGCATATCCTGATTGCCGCCTGCGCCGGGCCGTTTAACGCAGATGATCTATATGCCGAGATGACATCCGCCGGGCCTTACGCTCAGCTGAAGCGGGCAGAGTTTGACGCCTGCCTGAATTTCTGCGCCACCGGCGGCTATGCTCTGCAAGCCTATGATCGCTGGCAAAGGTTGCAGCAGCGTACCGACGGGCAATGGCAGTTGCGCGACCCACGCGCCGCGTCGCGCATTCGTATGAATCTAGGCACTATTCAGGACACGGATACGCTCAAAGTTCGTCTGAAACGTAACCGGGGCGGCAAACCTCTGGGTGAGGTTGAAGAAGCATTCGCTGCCTCGCTGACGCCCGGCGACACCTTCCTGATCGGCGGGCAAATCGTGCGGTATGAGGGACTGCGCGAGATGGTGGTCGAAGTCACGCGGCGTGCTGACCGAAAGCCAAAGATTGCGACCTTTTCGGGCACGAAATTCGCAACCTCAACGCAACTCAGCGACCGCATCCTGAACATGTTCGCCCAACAGGGCTGGCCACAGCTTCCCCCTCATACGTCTGAATGGCTGGATTTGCAGCGCCAGATGTCCCGCCTGCCCCAGCGTGATCGGCTGCTGATCGAGAGCTTTCCCAGCGACGGGCGTGAACATCTGTGCGTCTACGGATTCGCTGGGCGCAACGCGCAACAAACACTGGGCCTGCTGCTGACCAAACGGATGGAGGAAACCGGTTTGGCCCCGCTGGGGTTTGTCGCCACGGACTATGCCACGTTGATCTGGGGTCTGGACGCGGTTACCGATCCCCGCCCATTGCTTCAACCCGATGCCCTGCGCGACGGGCTCGACACCTGGCTGGCAGGCAACGCCGTTATGAAGCGCACGTTTCGTGCATCGGCCACCATTGCCGGTCTGATCGAACGCAACATGGCAGGGCAGCGCAAAAGCGGGCGGCAGGCTACGTTTTCGTCGGACATCCTGTATGACACCTTGCTTAGATACGATCCCGATCACCTATTGATGCAGATCACCCGCGAAGAAGCCATGCGCGGGCTTGTCGATTTCGGTCGGATCGAAACAATGCTGGCCCGAATTGGCGACAGAATCGATCTGGTGCGGCTCGAGCGTGTCTCGCCCCTGTCAGCGCCACTGTTTCTGGAGGTTGGCAAAGTGCCGGTGAAAGGCAGTGCCGAAGAAAGGCTTCTGGCGGAAGAAACCGCGCGTCTGCTGCAAGCGGCGGGGTTGGATCAGCTTTGATCTGCTTGCGCCGGGCTCTGAAACAGGCCAAGAACGTATCATGAACGAACTTGGGTTTCCCTTTGCAGGTCAGCGCCTGTGTGCTTTGCCTTCCGGTGCGCTTTGGTGGCCAGACGAGAACCTGCTGTGCGTGTCGGACCTGCATCTGGGCAAATCCGAGCGCGTGGCGCGGCGTGGTGGTCCTTCGCTTCCGCCTTATGACAGCCGTGAAACGCTGGACCGCCTGAAGGACGACCTGGGGCATACGAACGCCAAAACCGTTGTATGTCTGGGCGACAGCTTCGATGATCTTGAGGCTGCCCGGGCGCTGCCAAAATCAGAAATGCTAAGGATCGCGACCTTACAGTCCGGACGTCAGTGGATCTGGATTGAGGGGAACCACGATCCCGGTCCTATTGAGATGGGTGGAACCCATCTGTTCGAATGGCACCGTGGCCCGCTTGTTTTCCGTCATATCGCGCAGGATCCCACGCGAGGAGAAGTTTCCGGCCATTACCATCCAAAAGTCCGGATCAGGGTCAAGGGACGTCATATTTCACGCCCCGCCTTTCTGCTGAACGATCATCGCCTGATACTTCCGGCATATGGCACCTTTACCGGGGGGCTGCGCAGTTCGGATCATGTGCTGTCGGCACTCATGGGATCGCAGGCGATGGCGATCCTCACAGGTCCGCATCCGCATATGATGCCAATGCCACAATAGGTTCAGATCAGGCCGTCCTGTTCCAGCAACGGCTTGTATTTCCGGCTGACCGGAACCAGATCGCCATTGACCAGTTTCAGAAAGGTTTTGCTGCCTTCTCTTTCGACACTTGCAATGGATGCGTCGGTGACCCAATGCGAACGGTGCGAACAATGACCCGGGACAGGCTCCATCTCGGCGATTGCATCTGTGAAACGCGACCGAAGCGTGAAGGTGCCTTCTGAGGTGACAACATCTACGTTGTGATCCCGAACAGTCAGGCGATAGATCTGCCCGTTGAACCCGGGTGGCAAGCGTTTGACAAGGCGTGGTTTTTCAGGATCAGACTCAGTACTTGCCGCAGCATTCAGATCGTTGCGCTGAACAAGCATCAAGCCAGTCGCGAACAAAGCGCCATAAACCACAACCCTTTCGGCGTCCGGTGCCATATATCCACCACAGGTGAAAAGAACCCAGGCCAACATCCAAAGTGAGGGCGTGAACAATGCCAGGGTCAAAGTAACAAACGCCAGGTCCCGCGCCGGAACATTCAGGAAAACGGGATTCTTCCGCATCAGCTTTCTGGCAAGCCCGGTCACCATCAAAGCAAGGACCATCACTCCGGCCCAGAATACAAGCCGCAATCCAAATGACAGGTCAGAATCATGGAAGGGTGGAAACGCATATGCAAGTAAAGGAAGAAAGACCAAACCCGCTACCACACGCTGCAGCGAAAATGCCTTCTGGATTATACTTATTTTAGACGTCATACCGCTTTTGTGCATGAATTAGCATAGCTCAACCCGAATGCGTCAGACACAACAGTGTCTTCACCTGTAACCAACTGGGATTACAGGGATATCACGATTTGTTCGGCTGTCAAACCCATTCAGGGCGCTTTGTCCATGCAGTCAGGGGGCAGTCAGGGAGCAATTTGGCTGGAACTTTACCTGCCAAAAAAGGGGGCCGGTCCGAAGGGTCCGATCCGGCCCCCGCGTATATCACGCGGTCAGGCCTTCTGGTTCGGGGAGTTTGTTTGCGCGGCAGCAGGCGGTGAGGGTGTTGGCCAGCAGGC
>NZ_JBQERN010000017.1:0-66347 GCF_056535105.1 Ruegeria sp. O5
GAACCGGCATCTCCCACCCGGCAAAATCAACCATCTTGCCGCCCAACTCAACGTGAAGCCCATACAACGGCGTGCGTCTAATCTCGGTCATCTTGGATACCTTTTCGTATCTTTCGGTTTGGAACGCATTCCCGTCAGTCTGCCTCAAGTAGTCAATATTGCAACGATTCCGGTCAACTTGCGAACCGGCGCGCCGCCTGTGGGGCAAGTCTGTATACGGGCGTATGCATCCATTGCGTTCCTATAGGAAACTTTTTTCCGTTAGGCAACATTTGTCATTTGGCCTCTGCAAGGGTTTGCCGATCAAAGCTTTGAACGCGACGATAACACCAGGCAAGCCGACTGCAATGGCCTGAAAAAACGGTATTTTGCCTGCACCTTATCGCGCCTGTCCGTCAAGTGACTGCACTGCGAGATCCAGCACCCTCAGCCCGGCGACAAGATCGCTTTCGGCGGTATCTTCGGCAAAATCGTGGCTGATACCGTTGATTGAGGGCACGAACAGCATCGCAACGGGCATCAGGCGCGACACGTTTGTGGCATCGTGCAACGCGCCCGACGGCATCCTGCGCCATTTGCCGGGGGCCACCTGTTCGGCCCCATGTTCCAGCGCCGCGCGCAGCGTCTGATCCATCGTGACGGGTTCCAACCCGAGCAAAGGGCCGTAGGTCAGCACCATGTCCTGTTCGCTGGCTATTTCCTGCGCTGTGGTACGGATGATCTCCTCCATCCGCGACAGCCGATCCGGATCGCCATCGCGCCACTGCATCGAGAACCGCGCCCGACCCGGCACGATGGACGACGCATTGGGGTGAAGATCGACCCGCCCGATGGTCCAAACGGTTTGTGGTGTCACCACGTTGCGAAACCGTTCGTTGAGGCGCGTGTTGAACAGTGACAACGCCTGAAACGCGTCCCGGCGCAAATGCATCGGTGTGGTGCCCGCGTGATTCTGCTGCCCTTCGAAAGTGACCGACATGTCCCGGATGCCGACGATATCGGTGACGACACCGATTTGCTCGTTCGCAGCGTCCAGAGAAGGGCCCTGTTCGATATGCATCTCGACAAAACCGCTGAACCGCGCGGGATCGACAAAACCCTGCGACAGATCCGCCATGGAAGATCGGGCCTCGCCAAAGCTGACGCCAGAACCGTCGGTCAACACATCGGCCTTGTCCAGCGGCAGACCGCCGGACCAGACCGCCGAGCCCGTGGTCACACCGAACCAGCCTTCTTCGTCCTGAAAACTGACGACCGAGATCGGCTGGTCGCTGGACCGCGCGATCTCGAGCGCGGCGATCACGCCGAGCGCGCCGTCCAGCCAGCCGCCTTCGGGCTGGCTGTCAGAATGCGACCCCATGAGCAGAGAGCGGCCAGGCGCCAGCCCGAACAGGTTGCCGACCGGGTCGAAATGCGGTGTCAGACCTGCATCGGCCATACGGTCCGCCAACCATTGGCGCGCCGCAAAATCCGCTTTTGAATAGGCCGGGCGGATGACCCCTTTGCCCACACCTGAGGCACCGAATTCACGCAGCTTGTGCAGATCCTCCAGAAAACGCGTGTGATCGACGGCCATGAATCCCTCCGGGCGTGGTTGGTCAGGGCGACCATAGCCAGAAACCGGACGGCTGCGAATGTTTTTCCGGTGAGATCAAGAAACCCCTCTGGTCCCGGCAAGGAACCTGCCCTAAGACTTCGGCGCAAGAGGGAGCGACATGTCACATATCACATTGGTGCGCCACGGGCAGGCAAACACGACGGCGCGCGACGAAGCAAGCTATGACAAGCTGAGCGAACTGGGCCATCAACAGGCCCGCTGGCTGGGCGCGCATCTGCGTGACACCCGCAGCCACTATACACGCGTCTATTGTGGCACCCTGACCCGCCACACCGAGACGGTCACCAGCATGGGATTGACCGATCCTGTCTGCGACGCACGGCTGAACGAGATTGAGTATTTCACCCTTGCACAGTTGTTCGAAGAACAACACGGCGTCGAAATCCCGACCGATCGCGAGGGATTTGTCGAACACCTGCCCAAAACCTTCGCGGCCTGGGCCAGCGGAAAGATCGAGAACGCGCCGGAATCCTTCGACGCGTTTGAAGCCCGCGTCCGCGATGCATTGCACGAGATCGGGACCGAGGGCGGACCGGCCATCGTCGTGACCTCGGGCGGGTTGATCTCGATGGTGGTGCGGCAGGCGATGGGGTTGGACATCCCGTCGATGGCACGGGTGGCCCTTGCCATCATGAACACGTCGATGCATCGTCTGCACCCGATTGGCGCGCAGCTGAGCCCGGTTCTGTTCAACGCGGTGCCGCATCTGGAAGCACCCGACCGGCAGTTCGCGCAAACCCACCTCTAACCAGATCGGAGATCCCTGATGCAGCTTTATTATGCACCCCGAACCATCTCGGTCGCTGTTGCGATTGCTCTGGAAGAGGCCGGGCTGGACTATGAAGCAATCAAGCTGGACTTTGCCGATGGGGAACAGACAAAACCGGCCTACAAGCAGATCAATCCCAAGGGGCGCGTTCCGGCACTGGTGGTCGATGGCGGCATCCTGACCGAGACCGGCGCGTTGCTGGAATATATTGCGACCAAGGCACCCGAGACCGAATTGGTGCCAGCTGATCCGGTCATGGCCGCCCGCATGCGCGAGGTGATGTTCTATCTGGCCTCGACCATGCATGTGAACCACGCCCACAAGCTGCGCGGGCATCGCTGGGCCGACAAGAAATCCAGCTGGAAAGACATGACGGACAAGGTGGCGCAAACGATGACCGCATCTTGCGACTATATCTCGTCAAACGGGTTGCGCGGGCCGTTTGTTCTGGGGGACGCGTTCTCTCTGGCCGATGCCTATCTTTATGTGGTTTGCAGCTGGCTGGAAGGTGACGGCGTCGATGTCTCGGCCTTCCCCAAAATTCTCGCCTTCCGCAAGGCGATGGAGGCACGGCCTTCGGTTCAGGCGGTGCGCGCTGCCGGGATGCTCTGACAAAAGGAAGTAAGATGACACATCTCTGGGTCAGGGCGGAACAGCGCCCGAACGAGGAACGGGTGGGGCTGACACCCGAAGGGGCCGCGGCACTGATCGCCGCAGGTCTCCGCGTGACGGTCGAGGAAAGCCATGTCCGCGCCATTCCGATTGATGGTTACAAGGACGCTGGCTGTGCAATCGCGGCTGAGAATTCGTGGCCCGAAGCCCCGCTGGATGCGATCATCTTTGGCCTCAAGGAACTGCCCGAAGATGGCACCCCACTGCCCCATCGCCACATCATGTTCGGCCACGCCTACAAGGGCCAGCATTCGGGTCGCGCGCTGCTGGAGCGGTTCAAGGCAGGGGGCGGTACTCTTTATGATCTGGAATATCTGGTGAGCGAAGACGGCCGCCGGGTTGCCGCCTTTGGCTATTGGGCTGGTTATGCAGGCGCTGCGGTAACGCTCAAGACATGGGCGTCGCAACAACGGGGCGAGGAATGCCCGCCGGTTGGGGTGTATGCAGGCAAAGACGTTCTGAACGCCGAATTGCTGGCCGAGTTGGACGCGACCGGAGCCCCACGCCCCCGCGCCATCGTCATCGGTGCACTGGGTCGCGTGGGTACGGGGGCCGCAGACCTGTGCGACGCGATGGGCGTCGACGTCACCAAATGGGACATGGCGGAAACCGCAAGCGGCGGGCCGTTTCCCGAAATTCTGGACCACGACCTGTTCCTGAACTGCATTTTCGCGCGCCCCGGAACCCCGGTCTTTGTTCCGCGTGAGGCGTTGACTGCCCCGCGCAACCTGACCGCCATCGGCGATGTCGCCTGCGACCCGGACAGTGATTACAACCCGGTGCCGGTCTATGACCGTGCAACCACATGGGACGCGCCTGCTTTGCGCGTGGCAACCGATCCGGTGATGGACGTGATGGCCATCGACAACCTGCCGTCGATGCTGCCGGTCGAAAGTTCGGAAGACTATGCGGCGCAACTTCTGCCATCCCTTCTGACCCTGACTGATCTGGACAGTGGCGTCTGGGGTCGGGCAGAAGCAACTTACAAAACACATATCGAAGGGATCTGAGCGATGACGATTCACTGGTGTGGCACCGGCCTGTCGGCCATCCCCGGCCTGCGCCGTCTGATCGAAGGTGGCCACAAGGTCACCGTCTGGAACCGGACGATCGAAAAAGCCAAGGCCGAGGTCGGAGACCTGACCGACGATATTCGCGCCTTCGACACTGACGCTCTGGGTGATGTGCTTGGAAAGGGCGACGTGATCGTGTCCATGTTGCCGGGCGACTGGCACGTACCACTGGCGGAACTGGCGATTGCCAAGCAGGCCAATTTCGTGTCGTCGTCTTACATCGCGCCCGAAATGCGCGCACTGGACGACAAGGCGCGCGAGGCCGGTGTGGCGCTGGTCAACGAAGTTGGTCTGGACCCGGGCATCGACCACCTGATGGCGCATGCGCTGGTCGATGACTATCGCGCCTCGGATGTGTTCGATCCGCAAAACCACCTGAGCTTTATTTCGTATTGCGGTGGCATTCCCAAAATCCCGAACCCGTTCCGCTACAAGTTCAGCTGGTCGCCGTTGGGTGTGCTCAAGGCACTTCGGTCGCCTTCAAAGTCGATCCGAGACTATGCCTCGCTGGACGTTGCTCGGCCGTGGGATGCGATCAGCAGCTATATCGCGCCGCTGCCAACGCCTGAAAGTTTCGAGGTCTATCCCAACCGCGACTCGATCCCGTTCAAGGCGCAGTACCAGTTCGAGGATCACTGGCCCGTCAGGGAATTTGTCCGCGGCACCCTGCGCCTGAACGGCTGGGCGGATGCGTGGTCGGACGTGTTCCGTGAAATCGAAACCCTGTCGGGCCCGGAAGGGGATGCGCGTCTGAAAGAGATGTCCGACCAGTTCTGGAGCGAAAACGCCTATGACGAGGGTGAGCCCGACCGCGTTGTGCTGTGTGTTGGACTGAAAGCCGAGAAAGACGGCGTTCCTGTCTGGCACAAGACCTATGTCATGGACGCCTGGGGCGACGAGCGCGGTACAGCAATGGCGCGCCTGGTATCGATCCCGGTTTCACTTGCCGTCGAGGCCGTTATGAACCGCGCCATCCCCGCAGGTGTTCACGCAGCCCCAAGCGACCCAAAACTGGTACAAGGCTGGATGGCCGAGATCGACCGACTGGCCCAGCACTTACAGATCGTGGATCATACGGCCTGATCGCACCCAAAAAGCCATTCCAGAGTTTCTGGAATGGCTTTTTGAACAACATGATCGAGTGGGATCACAGGTTTTCAAACAGCGGGTGCGGAACTACCGATGTTGCCCTGCTCGCCACTTACCTGGGCCAGTTAACGGCGGGCAGGATTTGCCCGACGCAATCGCCAAAGCCGATCTGGAAGCCTTCGCCCTTGGCCGCACCGCGCAGGGTCAGGGTGTCTCCGTCTTCGATGAAAGTCCGGGTTTCGCCGGTATCGAGCGTGAAGGGCTCGCGACCAGCCCAGCTCATCTCCATCAGAGAACCGTATTCCGTCTTGGTTGGGCCTGAGATCGTGCCAGACCCCAGAAGGTCGCCCACATTCATCGCACAGCCGCCGATGGCGTGGTGGCAGAGCTGTTCGGCGGCCGAGTAATACATGCGGGAGTAGTTGGTTTCGCCAACGACGCTCGCCTTCTCGGCTCCATCAGGCTGCATCAGCACCTGAAGCTCAATGTCGTAAAGGCCGTCCTTTGAGCCGTCGAGGTAGGGCAGAAGCTTTCTCTCGCGTTCGGGCGTTGGCACACGGAACGTTTCCAACGCGGCGGCGGTCACGATCCAGGGGCTGATCGAGGTGCCAAACGCCTTGCCCTGAAACGGTCCAAGCGGCTGGTATTCCCAGCCTTGGATGTCACGCGCGGACCAGTCGTTCAGCAGCACATAGCCGAAGATCATGTCGTCGGCTTCATCCACGGTGATCGGCTGGCCTAACTCGGACGGTTTGCCAACAATGGCGCCCATTTCCAGCTCGATATCCAGACGCATCGAGGGGCCAAAGCTGGGCATCTCGGCGTCGGGCGCTTTGCGCTGACCGTTCGGGCGGTGAATCGGCGTACCCGAGATCACAACCGAGGACGCGCGACCATTATAACCGATCGGAATGTGCAGCCAGTTGGCCGGCAGTTCAGGCGAGCCGCGCAGGATCGCGCCCATGTTCGCGGCGTGCTGACGACCGGCATAAAAGTCGGTGTATTCGGACACAAGGAACGGCATGTGCAGCTCGGCATCGGCTTGGGCGACCAACAGAGGCTCAACAGTGTCACGTTCGGTCGAAGCCTCGCCCAGCAGCTGTTCCAGACGGGCGCGCAGGGCGGCCCATGCGTCCGATCCCTGCTCCATCAATTCATTCCAGAAGGGCACGTCGAAAACGGGTTCATCACCAATCTCGATCAGGCCAGCTTCTTCGGCAGCGTGCATATCAAGGATCATATCCCCGATGGCCACGCCACAGCGCGGTGCGCTGTCTGAGGTCGAAAACACACCATAAGGCAGGTTGTTCAGGGGAAAGGGGGTCTCGGCAGAGTTCGCGCTGTCCACCCATGACTTTTTCAGTTGGCTCATGTGATCCTCACTCGGCATCCGGCTGTACCTCGGGTCGCGCATCGGCGAAGGCGGACAGAGCCAGACAGGTTTCTTCGATTTCGGTCAGACGCGCAAAGGGCGTCATGTCCACACCCCAGCGATGCCCGTTGTAAAGCTGCGATACAAGGCAGATATCCGCAAGCGATGGCATGTCGCCAAAGGCAAAGCGGGTGCCTTGGGGCAGCATAGCCTGAAACGCGGTCAGACCTTCGTTCATCCAGTGGACCATCCAGTCCACACTTTCCGCTTTGCTGTGCCCCATCCCGTCCAAATGTTGAACAACGCGCAGGTTGTTCACCGGATGGATGTCCAGCGCAATCACATGCGCCGCCGCCATCACCTTGGCCCGCGCAATCGGGTCGTCCGGCAGAAGCGCCGGGTCGGGATAGGCGCGGTCAAGATAATCAAGGATAGCCAGAGATTGGGTCAACTTGGTGCCATCCTCAAGCTCTAACACAGGGACGCCCTTGCCGGGGTTCATCGCTTGATAGGCTGCGCTTCTTTGCTCGCCTTTCACCAGATTGACCGGGCAGCTTTCGAACGGCACACCCTTCAGGTTTAATGCAATACGCACCCGATAGGATGTGGTCGATCTCCAATAGGTATATAACTTAAGACCCATCATTTCTTACCCGGAGTCCCGTCGAACTTCTTCTCAAGGCTGTCCCAGCAGTCGCTCTGTCCGTCGTCAGGGTTTTTGGGACCAAAGGCTGCCTAAACTAGAGGAGGGTTTGGCTCATCTGGTTGGTTTGATTATGCGGCCTGTTTGCGATGATGCAAGCGCCGGGCTTCGAATGTGTTTTGTTTGATCCTTTCGCTTTTTTAGAGAATGGCTTTGTCTCGGCCGAAGTAGACGTCGGCGGGCGTGACGTTGTTGATACTCTCGTGGAAGCGCTGATGATTGTAGTGATCGACGAAGGCCGTGATCTGGGCTTCAAGATCACCGGGTAGGAAGTAGTTTTCCAGCAAGATGCGGTTCTTGAGGGTCTGGTGCCAGCGTTCGATCTTGCCTTGAGTCTGCGGATGATACGGCGCACCGCGAGAGTGCTTCATCCCTTTGTCCTGCAACCATTCAGCCAAGTCACCGGACACTTAACTTGAGCCGTTGTCGCTGAGCAGACGTGGCTTGTGAACGACATGAACTTGATCGCAACCCGAAGCCTGCAACGCCAGATCCAGAGTATCCGTCACATCCTGCGCCCGCATGTTCGTGCAAAGCTTCCAAGAGACGATATAGCGGCTGTAATCATCCAGAACCGTGCTGAGATAAAACCAGCCTCATCCCAGCACCTTGATGTAAGTGAAGTCCGTCTGCCAGAGTTGGTTGATGGCCGTCGTCTTATGCTGGAACTCATCTGCTGCCTTGAGCACGATGAACGCCGGGCTGGTGATCAGGTCATGCGCCTTGAGCGTGCGATAGACCGTGGATTCCGACACAAAATAGCGTTCCTGATCGGTGAAGGTCACCGCCAACTCGCGTGGCGACAGCTCTGTCTCCTTTAGCGCAAGATCCACAACCTTACGCTTCACGTCGGTGGGAACGCGGTTCCAGACGTGCTTTGGCTTGGGAGATTGATCCGCGAGACCAGCTTCGCCACGTTGCAGGTACCGGTCATACCAGCGGTAAAATGTGGTGCGGGGAATGCTCAGTTTGGCCAGTGTCCGACGCGCCGACAGATGACTTTCTTCCACCAGCCTAATGATCTCCAACTTCTCTGATGCGGCATACCTCATTCGTGGTCGTCCCCATCCCCGAGCATGCTTTTTTTGAGAAGACGCAGCTCAAGCGTCTGTTCAGCGACCACTTCCTTGAGGTCTTTTACCTCACGGCGCAACTCTTTGACCTCGTCCGTGTTCGCAGCCCGGGCTGTATCGCCAGCCAAGCGCTTCTTCCCGGCCTCCATGAAGTCCTTGGACCATTTGTAATACAGGCCCTGGGATATACCCTCGCGACGGCACAGCTCCGCGATACTGTCCTCGCCACGCAGCCCATCAAGCACGATCCTGATCTTCTCTTCGCTGGAATACTGCTTGCGTGTTGCCCGCTTGATATCTTTGACGATCTTCTCGCCAGGGCTCCTCGTTGTCTTTCTCATCGTCCACTCCTTGGTGGTTACGATGACCCAGAAACTCTCTCTTATCAAATTGGCCTAAATGGTCCCATATGCGCTGACGTTAGACACATGGCCCCGACGGTTGTAACGGGGGTTCACCCCACCGATCGGCTGGCAACGGATGAAGTGTTTGGCCCGGTTCTTGCGGTCATTCCCTTTGACACCGAAGAAGAGGCAATCAAAATTGCCAATGGAACCGATTACGGTCTGGCATCCGCAGTATGGACGTCGAACTTGTCGCGCGCCCACCGCATGATCCGGGCCATTCAGGCAGGGGTTGTCCATGTAAACACCTATGGAGGGGCCGACACAACGGTTCCATTGGGTGGCGTCAAGCAGTCTGGCAACGGTCATGACAAATCGCTGCACGCCTTTGACAAGTATTTCGAGCTGAAAACAGCTTGGATCAAACTTTGAACCTGAAAGGCGGCCTATGACCAATCGAACTATTCTTGTCGTTGGGACCTATGACACCAAAGATGATGAACTGAACTTCATCTCTGACGTGATCCGTGAACAGGGTGGATTGGTGAAAACCATGGACATCAGTGTGCTTGGCGACCCCAGTCACCCCACTGATTACTCCAAGCATCAGGTGGCAGAGGAGGGTGGCCACACAATACAGGAAGCCATTGATGGCGGTGACGAAAACCTTGCGATGCAGATCATGGCCAAAGGTGCAGCCCTGCTGGTTGCACGGCTGCACCATGAGGGCGTGTTCGATGGCGTTTTGGTTTTGGGCGGTTCAATGGGGACCGATCTGGCCCTTGATCTGTGCTGTGCCTTGCCCATTGGTGTGCCTAAATACATCGTCTCAACTGTCTCTTTCTCGCCGATGATCCCGCCCGAGCGGCTGCCGGCAGACGTTCAGATGATCCTTTGGGCTGGTGGTCTTTACGGGCTTAACTCGGTCTGCGAAGCCTCTCTCCGGCAAGCTGCTGGCGCGGTTCTGGGGGCCGCACGCGCTGCCCGTCCGATGAAGAAAGACCGTCCTCTAATCGGGATGACATCCTTCGGTAAAACAGTCTTGCGCTATATGGTGCACCTGAAGCCCGCCCTTGAGGCGCGCGGGTTTGAACTGGCCGTTTTCCATGCTACGGGCATGGGAGGGCGCGCATTTGAAAGCCTTGCTTCGAAAGGTGAATTCGCCGCCGTTTTGGACTTTGCACCGCAAGAAGTCGGCAACCACATGTTGGGATCAGCCATCAGCGCCGGCGAAGATCGCATGACCAATGCGGGCAAGGCCGGTGTGCCGCAGATTGTTTCGATTGGGTGTTATGATCTAGTCGATTTGGTAGGCTGGCATCCCGTTCCTCCAGCGTTGGCGGATCATGACCTTCATGACCACAACCGACTAATTACTGCGGTCAGCATGAGCGCCGAGCAAAGGCGCGAGATGGCACGCACCATGTGCGCAAAACTTTCTGAAGCAACCGGCCCGACTGTTCTGCTTGTGCCGCTCAGAGGCGGTAACGAATGGGACAGGGCCGGGGCGATTTTGGAAGATGCAGAGGGACTTGCAGGATTCATCGAAGAGCTGAGAAAAAACTGTCCGGAAAACGTAACACTTGTGGAAATTGACAGCCATATCAACGATGTCGAGTTTTCAGACAAGACCTTGGAGATTCTGGATACCTGGCGCTCTGATCATGTGATCTGATTGGGTTGCCCGACTATTCAACGTGAACGTCACAATCTGAACGAGCGCCCCAGCAAAAGCTGCGATATCCGCGCTCGGAGAGAGTTCGTTGTTTTGAAGGGTCGCGGCAAGATTTGCGTGAAACCGCTCTTCAACTTGCTCGACAAAGCTGCGCGCAATGTTACATGCCGCCCCAAACGCTGTTTTAGTCACACCGACAATTGAAAGGACCGCATGACTTTGCCTTGCCCGCCTGCCATTAGGCTGGCGATTGCGCCGTCACGAACTTCCAGTTCAACCTGAATCAAACTGGGCGAAGGGGTTTCCATGAACATGCCCTGTTCAATCAGAAACCCGTGCTGACGGCGGTGACCCAGGTCGTGCAGGACACAGGCCAGCGGCCCTGCGGCCATTCCCGTCGCGGCCTCTTCATCAATGGCATATCGGGGGGCGAACATGCGTGCAGTAGCGTCGCGCCCGTCCGAGCATTGGGCCGTTGTGAACACATAATATCCTATCAGGTCCAGACGGTCGCTGATCGTTTTGATCTGCTCGAAATCGGGTTTGATCGAAGCCAGAGTTTCCCTGTCAGCTACTCCGATCACGACAAAACTGTTGCCGGTATTGACCAGAACGGGCGGCATTTCGTGATCCAGATTGCTCGGGGACAACCCCAAAGAGCCCAAAACGTCCTGCAAACTGACACCCTGAGAGGTCCAATCTTCTGGCGTTTCATATCTAGGGGCCAACTGTTCCATAAACGCGGCACCATCCTTGATCAGAATCCGGCGCGGGCCGTCCACAGTTTCTTTTGAGGTTACAGGATCAGGAATACGGCCAAGTGCTTCCAGATGGGAAAAAGCGGCAATGGTCGCATGGCCGCAATGCGCGATCCTGCGGTTCGGGGTGAAGAAGTCCAGTTTGAAACCTTCGGTCGCGGATTGCGAGACAAAAGCGGTTTCGGACAGGCCAACCTGTGACGCGACCTTCAGCATCTGCGCCTCGGTTAACCCGTCGGCATCCAGAACAATCCCAGCAGGGTTGCCCCCTAGCCCGTTGTCCACAAAACCGTGCACGATCTGAACAGTCACGTTTTGGCCGATGGCTTGGCTTACATTCATGGCATTTCTCCCATTTCCTGCGGGCGCTTTTGCCTTAGCGGAGTGATTGTGTCTTCGCCTGAGACATAGTGTGTTTCAATTGTTGGCAGAATGATATTAAGCTTGAATTTATTATTCACTATTTTGGAATAATTACATGGACAAGTTTCGCGCGCTTCTGGTCTTTTCGAAGGTGGCCGACCTGGGTGGCTTTGCTGCTGCTGCGCGCAACCTGAACATGTCGCCACCGGCTGTGACGCGCACCATTTCGGTACTGGAGGGCGAGTTGGGCGCCCGTTTATTCGTAAGAACGACACGATCTGTCATGCTGACCGAAAGCGGGCGCAGATTTCTGGAAGATGCCAAGCGCATTCTCGTTGATCTGGAACAGGCAGAAAACGCTGCGGTCGGGACCTATGCGGAACCTAAAGGATTGCTCAACCTCACTTCGTCTGTGTTGTTTGGCAGATTGTTCATCACACCAATTCTTGCTGATTTTCTGGGGCACTATCCCAAAATCGAGGCGCGAACGCTGTACGTGGACCGGATCGTGAATTTAATAGACGAAGGTGTGGATGTTGGCGTCAGGATAGGTCCGCTTGCGGATTCCAGCCTTATGGCGGTGCGTTGCGGTTCTGTCAGACAGGTTGTTTTTGCAGCACCCGAATACCTTGAACAAGCAGGCGAACCCGAAAGCCCGGATGACCTGAACAGACATGTCCTGATCAATTCCCTAGCCCTGTCGCCGTCAGGCCAGTGGCAGTTTGACCACCTGGGCAACCCGAAGCTTGTGCGTGTTCATCCACGGATCAGCATGAATACCAACGATGCTGTAATCGAAATGGCACTTCGCGGTCAGGGTCTGGCCCGGCTTTTGTCCTATCAAGTCGCACCATATCTGGCGGACGGACGGCTAAAGGCAGTGTTATCTGATTTTGAACCGGCTCCTGCACCGGTTCACATCGTGCACCACGAAGGGCGGATGGTGTCCGCAAAGATTCGCGCATTTGTCGATTTTGCCGCAAGCCGCCTGAAACGTGAGGCAGCACTGGAATACTGAAGCGTCGAACTTCGACCTGCCACTTTTACCGCAGCTTGGGGAGGTTTCTGTGTCGGCAGGCGGCCGAAGGCGTCACACTTTTCTTAAGGCGTATATGCAATCGTAGGAACGACTTAGGAATAACAGCGAGAGGAACTGAGGAGTTGGTGTCTGACGCCTAAAAACTCGAACTACTCAAATACAAGCCGGTGAGTTTCGATTGAAAGCTGGAATGGCGAAATCATTCCGGCCGGTGAACGCTATCCCAACAACACAATGCAAACGAAACGAACAAAAGGCACGTATGTCCTTGCTCTGGTGGTTTGAGCTTCATTTGCCCACGCAGGATCACGTCAAATCACCCAGTGGGGCCAAAACTTTCGGTGTGAATATGTTCCGGAGAGATGCCGCGGCGTTCCAGATCGGCCTGGATCTCGGCCATGAAACTGACAGGGCCGCACAGAAAGTAATGCGCGCTGGCATCGTTGATCAGTTGCGCCAGAAGCGCCCCATCGACACGGCCATGCGAGTCATAGTCCATTCCGAACTCATCCTCTGGCGTTGGTTGGCTATAGGCCACATGCGTCGTGATCCCCGGCCGCCTGGAGGCCAGATCGTGAACTTCACCGGCCATTGGATGGTGCTGACCGTCCCGAGCACCGTGGATGAACCAGACAGGGCGGTTGCCGCGCTCGTCTGCGACCTTATTCAGAATGCTCAACATCGGTGTGATACCAACACCTGCGCTGACCAGAACCAATGGGCACCGGTCGCAAGTCATTGTGAAATCACCCGCTGGCCGACGGCTGTTGATGATTGCGCCCAGTTCCAGATGATCGTGCAGAAACTGCGATGCGATCCCTTTTGGCTCACGCTTGACCGTAATCCGATAGCGATGATTGTTCGGTCCGTTACTGAGCGAATAGGTCCGGCGCACCGGTTCGGCGATCCCTGGAATTTCAAGCTCGATTGGCAGGTATTGCCCGGGCTCGAACCCAGCCAAGTGGCCACCGTCGCGAGCTTCGAAAACAAACGAGGCGACATCGACGCTTTCACGGATCTTTTCGATCAGGCGGAGAGATCGGACAGATTCTGCATCCGAAGTCCATCTGAGGCTGACTGCCGCGCGGATTTCCACGACCTCGTCAATCTCCAGTGTCACCAGCCGCCGCGCCCCCGGGAAATTTGTGATCTCATCGCTGGCCCAGTCGATCGAGGCGACGCCGGTCAGTTGCAGCAAGCTGCCGCTTTCGAAATCGACGAACAGAAATCCCGCCCTTGGGTCGAGCAACAGGTTGCCGATAGTGTTGAAGTGGTTATTGCCGGCATAGTCGGGAAACCGCAGCCGCCGGTTGTCCAGAACCTGCACGAAACCACGGTCGCCACCGCGATGGGACGCATCCATCCCGTAAGTCGGGCTTTCGCCCTCTTCGCGATAGCCGCTGGCGATAAAGAAAGTATCGGCTGTTTCGATCCACCGGACCTGATCCGGCGTCAAGTATTGGCCGAGTGTTGTCGGTCCGGGCCTCGAGTCATCAACCCGGTGCCACGCGCGTTCACGGATATACTGCGGGCAGTTGCCAAAGGTCTGGTCAACGTGAAAATCAAAACCGGTCGGAGTGACGCGTCCGGCGCGGCCATTGATACGGTTGCGCCGACGCGTGGCCAGTTCAATACCAAGGATGCCAACATCGCTTTTGGGGTGAAGGGCACCGTGCAATGCATCGCCTTGGGCTGGCAAGGCAGTAATGGAAAGCGTTTTGTTATCTGGTGCAGAGACGAACCCGTCTGGCCCTTCCAATAACGTAACCCAGGGCCGACCTTGCGCATCGCGCGCGGCCATCACAAGAAACGGCAGGGCGGTATGAAAATCCCGATGCTGTTCGGGCATGTGGTCGCGGACAACTTTCCGTGCCCAGTGTTCAATGTCGCGGACACCCAGCCGCGCCTGCGCCATGTGTTCACCCCGATGAAAAGGGGAAGTGCTGCTGTCGCTGGGTTCGATGGAAATCATGGGGTCTCTCCTGGGGCGGCAAAGTTTGGACGCATGCGCCCGGTCCTGACGGCCGGGCGCGCTCTGGTGTCAGGCGGCGAGGCCGACCTTGGTGCTTTGCATGGCCACAAAGCCGGGCAACGCCTCAACCCGGGCCAGCAGGGCGCGGATATTGGGATAATCATCCAGTGAAACGTTTCCCTCAGGCGCATGGGCCGTATAGCTGTAGATCGCGACATCAGCGATGGATGGGCTGGTTCCGACCAGCCAGTCGCGTCCGTTCAAATGCGCCTCAAGCCGGTCAAAGGCGGATTTGGCGATGGCCTTGGCACGTTCTGCATCCAGTTGAGCGCCAAAAACGGTGATCAATCGTGCTGCCGCAGGGCCGTGGGCGATGTCGCCGGCGGCCAGCGACAAGAACTTCTGAACTTCCGCCTCGCGCACCGGATCAGTCGGCAGCCAATCAGGCGCGTATTTCCGCGCAAGGTACACGAGGATAGAGTTGGAGTCGGCGATCGCGATTTCACCGTCCTCAATCACCGGCACCTGCCCGGCAGGGTTCAGGGAAAGAAACGGCTCTTTCTTGTGTTCGCCAGACAGCAGGTCGACATCGATCAGCTCGTGATTGATGCCGCCAAGCTTGGCGAATAGTTCCACCCGGTGTGAATGCCCGGACAAGGGATGACGGTGGATACGGATTGCGTTTGGCATGTCTGTTTCCTTTCGGAGGAGTTTCTTGGGAGCGAGCTGGCGATGTTCGTCAGCGGTCACTGGCTAGAACATGGCAAAACCTTTCTTAGTTATAATCCTGTGTTTTATTCAGTAACTATGAACAAATTGGGTATAATTGACCAAACACCAACCTGACGAAGGAGCGCTGCGTTGGATACAATTGACACGATGCGGGCATTTATGGCGGTTGCTCATGAGGGATCGTTCACTGCCGCGGGGCGGCGGCTGGGCCTGTCTACCAAACTGGTCAGCAAGTATGTTGCCCAGTTGGAGGCCAAGCTATCGACGCAACTGTTCAACCGGACAACCAGAAGCGTTTCGTTGACGGACGTCGGCATCGCGTACCTTGAACGCTGCCGCCCGATCGTGGAACAAATCGACGAGCTGGAAGACCTTGTTCAGGAGCGGCAATCGGCACTGGCCGGGCCAATCCGAATAACCGCACCAACCGGGTTCGGCAGCATCAACCTGACTCAGGCTTTGGCTTCGTTTCTGCGGGCGCATCCGAAGGTCGATATCGACCTTAAACTGTCGGACTCGCGCGTGGCGCTTGTTGAAGAGGGGTTCGATCTTGCCATACGGATCGGGGTGTTGCGGGATTCGACCCTGATTGCGCGGAAGCTGTCCGATATGCCGCTGATCGTCTGCGCGTCGCCTGATTATCTAGCGGAAAGGGGGCGTCCGGGTGATCCGATGGCACTGGCCACACATAACTGCCTGATTGACGAAAATCCGGCCGACGCAACAGCATGGAGGTTTCGAGCCGGGACAAGGGATATTGTGGTCAAGGTGGCGGGAATGTTTCATGCCAATGCCCCGGCGGCGATTGCCAACATGGCGATTGCCGGGCTGGGTATTGCGCGTTGCCCGCACTATGTGATTGCCCGCAGTCTGGAAGAGGGTACCCTAGAGCGCCTGTTTCAGGACTATGAAACGGAAAATTTCGGCCTTTATGCGCTCTATCCACCCAATCGTCACCTGACGGCCCGGGTGCGCGCGTTGATTGATTTTCTGGCGCAGCATTTTCGATCAGGCTGACATCCAGCAACTGAAACGGATCCACAGTCCAGCCACAACCGCGGTGGTTGTTCCGCAAAGTCTTGAGAAAGTTAGGCAGAGCTTTCGTTTTGGTGCATGAGATGAAGAGTATTTCCCGCTTTGTCTAAAGCGCGGTAGAGATCCATCCACTTTCCATGGACATGCACACGGACCTATGTGGCGTCCATGCGCCAAGAATTCAGTGTAGGACGCTTCATCGATTGCGCGCGCAGCGATCATCGGCGAAAACCGCGTGACCCACATGTTCTATGTAGCATGGTCCACGCGCAATCCCCGTTCGCCATGATCTCCTCAAGGCCGCGACAGAAAACAGTCTACCTCAGTAGAAATACACGGCTTACAAAGCCACACCTTTGGGAAAGTGGCGGCTTTTCAAGAAGATCACATAGAAACCCATTCGCGGCGGCTTCGAAGGCAAAGAGAAACCGAATACAGACTTTCACCAACCTCGCTCGAAAGCTTGACACCCCCGTCGCTGTTAGTCTGCCTTGGCGGGCAATATCCGGTGCCGCCAGACGCAGGCACCGGGCAGCGATGCCGACGAGGGGCCTACATCAGATCGTTTTCCACGTCTTCTGCAGATATTCCCAATGCGTCCAGACCATTCTCAAGGTGGTCAGACATATGCGGTGTTCCGATCAGGTAATCTGCACAAGGGGTCGATGCCTCGGACTTGGCGGTGGCGATGGCCTCGGCCAGATCTTCCGCAAAAAAGCTCTCGCGCCCGATCCACATGATGGCTACCAGTTCGGCCTGCTCGTCTTCGCTCATGCGGTCGATGAACGCCCGCAATTCGCCCTCGGCCCGGTTCAGTTCGCGGCCCATCATGGCGACCTGGGCGACTTTTCTTGCCGAGATTTCCATCATCTCTTCGACTCCTCGTGTTCGCGGTTGTTACGCCATCACAACCACCGACAGGGGCCCGCGTCTTTGATCTTGAACAAACAGGCTGGTCACTGCCCCACACGCGTTACTGGGTGATCAGGCACCGGTTCCCTGCGAAACGGGCGGAAGGCGGCTTTTTTCAGCCACAACCTGAAGGCCTGCCAGAGGATCAGCGCAAAAGTGCGACGCGAACCGAAAGGGCGACGCAGAAAAGACCAAAGGATCACCCGGCTGGTCAATGGCTGGCGCGGTCCGGTCAGCGTCGCGATCAACCCGCCATCCGCGCGCGTGTAGTCGATCCACACACCGACCCGATCCGGGCTGTAGTCGAAGCGGAACGTATAGCTGCCTTCAATCTTCTGGAAGGGCGAGACATGCATCACCTTTTCGGCCGTCAATCGGTCGGTTGGTCTGATGGTCGAAAAATCCGGCTTATGGCACAGATAACTGTGACGCGTTCCGAAGGTGTTCGTCACCTCGGCCACCACGGCGTAAAGCTGATCATCGCGGTCAAAGCAGAACCAGAAACTGACGGGATTAAATACGTGGCCCAGCACCCTTGGCTGGGTCAGCAGCATGACCTGCGCGGGTTGCGGAATGTCCATCTCGGTAAATCGCGCGCGCAGCCAGGCGGCACCATGGCCTTGACCCGGCTCTCCTCCGTGATCGCGGGTTCGCCAGTTGGTGACATTCGTCCGGTCCATTGAAAACAGAAAAGGCGTGGTCAACCGGGCTTCGGGATCAAACAGGATGTAATCGACAGAATACCGGAAGGCGTTGTCGATTGCCCCCTTGCGGCCGTGATAGGTGTGGCCTGCAACATGATCTATCGTTTTTGCCATCCGATGTCTTCTGGTCCTTGCACACCCGCCAGAGCAGTCGCGATTTCTTTTTTGCCGCTGGTGTTCATATTACGAGACTTGGCCGGGAGCGGATCAAAATGTTCCGATAAAGTGATCCGGCTTGGGACATGCGCCGTATTGTGGTTATGTTTACCCAGATCAATACAGCGACCTTGGACGGACCAGCGGTTGAAACACCCGCCCCTCAATCTTGGCGCATCAACAAACGCATCAAGGGTAGGCGGGTGAACGACATCAACGGCAAGCGCGAGACCAGGGCCGAATGGGTGGACCACGTCAGACGCATCCGGGATGCGCAGGATCAGGCGGCATTTGCCGAGCTGTTCCAGCACTTCGCGCCGCGTATCAAGGCGTTCCTGATGAAGTCAGGGGCGGATGCCGCCATGGCAGAAGAATGCGCACAAGAGGTGATGGCGACCTTGTGGCACAAGGCCCACCTGTTCGACCCGACGCGTGCCACCGTGGCCACATGGGTGTTCACCATCGCACGGAACAAGCGCATTGACGTGCTGCGCAAGCAACGCCGCCCTGAACCCGAAGATCTGGGTTGGGGGCCCGAGGCTGAGCCCGATCAGGATGACGTCATCGCGCTGCAACAGGAAACCGCGCAACTGCGCACCGCCTTGAAAGCGTTGCCGGATGCACAGCGGGACCTGATCGAGAAGGCATATTTCGGCGACCTGAGTCACCGGGAAATCGCATCGCAGACCGGGTTGCCGCTGGGAACGATCAAATCACGGATACGGCTGGCGCTGGACCGCCTGCGCCACGCGATGAACTGAGATGAGTAAGATGAGCAAGTTGATCAAACATCACCTGACAGATGACCTGCTGATGGCCTATGCCGCAGGCGGTCTGCCCGAAGCCTTCGATCTGATGGTCGCCACGCATCTGTCCCTGTGCGACCACTGCCGCGCGCGCGCAGAAAGCTATGACGCCGTTGGCGGGCATGTTCTGGACGAGCAGAGTGAGGGTGTCAGCATGAGTGAAACTTCACTGGCGGCCACGATGGCTTTGATCTCCCAAGGTGCTCCGGCGCCCAAGCCCGTTCGCCCGGGATGTGCAGTTCTGCCGGCCCCGTTGCAGGATTACGTGGGCGGAACAGTCAAGGACATCCGCTGGAGGTCGATAGGTATGGGCGTCAAACAGGCGATCCTGCCGACCACCAAAGACGCCACCGCCCGCTTGCTTTTCATTCCGGCCGGTGCTGCCGTGCCGGATCATGGCCACAACGGCATGGAGCTGACAATGGTTCTGCAAGGGGCTTTCTCGGACGAGGTTGACCATTTTGCCCGTGGCGATGTTGAAATCGCTGACGAGGATCTGGAACACACACCTGTCGCGGATATCTCGGAAGACTGCATATGCCTGGCGGTTACGGATGCGCCGCTGAAATTCAACAAGCTGATGCCGCGCCTTTTCCAGCCCTTTCTGCGTATCTGAACGCTTGCAGGCACTGGTCCATCAGAACCGGCCCGGTGCCGGTTCAGTTCTTCAACAGGATGTTCAGCCTTCGTGACGTGCCAGTGGCACAACCTCTGTTTCAGTATCGGGCGCGATTTCTTCGAAGTCGAAATTATCCAGCCGCTGCGCCCGGCGGCCGGCCTTTTCGGCACTGATCTTGATTTCCGAGATATCCTTGGCCGCCTGCCCGAAGTGACGGTCGAGGTTTGAAACGCGGTCGCCCAGACGGTCCACGTCTTTGTGCAGCAATCCCAGTTCTTTGCGGATCGCACCGGCCTGTTCACGCATGCGCGCATCTTTCAGGATCGCCCGCATCGTGTTCAGCGTGGCCATACAGGTGGTGGGCGAGACGATCCAGACCCTTGCGGCAAACCCTTCGCGCACCACATCGGGCAGGCGGGCGTGTAGCTCGGCATAGATCGCTTCGGACGGGACGAACATCAGGGCTCCGTCAGCGGTTTCCCCGTCGAGGATGTATTTCTCGGAAATCGCCTTGATATGCACTTTCACGGCAGCGCCAAAAGCCCGCAGGCATCTTTCAACATCCGCCTTGGTCTGCGCGGCGGCAAGTGCCTCGAAATCCTCAAGCGGGAATTTCGCGTCAATCACGATCGGGCCGGGCGGGTTCGGCAGATGCACCAGGCAATCCGCACGCCTGCCGTTCGACAAGGTGGCCTGCAGCGAATAGCTGTCTGCGGGCAGTGCCTTGGACACGATATCGTTCAGCTGAATCTCACCAAACATCCCGCGCCGCTGCTTGTTTGACAGGATATCCTGAAGGCTGAGAACATCGCCCGACAGTTTCGTGATATTGTCCTGCGCCTTGTCGATGGCGGCCAGACGTTCCTGCAGCTGCGTCAGTGATGTCGCCGTCTGCTTTGACGAACCGTGCAGGGTTTCCTTCATCCGTTCCTGCATTTCGGCCAGCGCGCGCGCCGATTTCATCGCGTTGTCCGCCAGCCGGTCATTCATCTGCTGCTGAACCGAGGACAAGCGCGCCTCGACCGTCTGGATTACCTGTACCTGCGCGTTGGCCTGCGTGTCCGAGACATGCTGCAAGCCGCCGCGCAACTGTTCCTGCCCCTGCCCCAGCTTCTGCACATGCTGACCCAGAAGCGCCATCTGCCGCACCAGCGGTTCCGCCATCCGGGCCGAGCGATTGGCAGCGCGCAACGACAGGAACAGCAGCAGCAGGATCAGCGCGACTGTTCCGCCCGCAATCAGAATCACGGGATCATTCAGCGCTATTTCAATACCTGCAATCTGGATCATGGGGTTCAGTATGTTCTCGTTTTGTTTCTATCTTCTTAAGGCCTGTTTGACACCAAATCAACAGCGCCCGAACAGGCGTTCGATATCGCTTAGCTTCAGTTCCACATATGTGGGTCGCCCGTGATTGCACTGGCCGGAATGCGGCGTCGCCTCCATCTCGCGCAGCAGGGCGTTCATTTCCTCGGCCCGCATCCGGCGGCCGGACCGGACCGAGCCGTGGCAGGCAACCCGGCTGAGGATCGCCTCGATCCTTGCCTGCACCATCTGTGTTTCGCCCTGATCGGCCAGTTCGTCGAGGATATCCAGGATCATCGCGCGCGCATCGACCTCGCCCAGAATGGCCGGGGTTTCGCGCACGGCAATTGCGCCTCCGCCAAAGGGTTCGATGGTCAGCCCCAAACGGGACAGATCATCACAGACCGCCATCAGACGGGCGCAGTCGCCTTCGGACAACTCAACAATCTCAGGGATCAAAAGTGCCTGCGCCGCGACGCCTGTCTCGGCCATCTGTGTTTTCAGCTTTTCATAGACCAGCCGTTCATGCGCGGCGTGCTGATCAACGATCACCATTCCATCGGCAGTCTGGGCGATGATGTAGTTTTCATGCACCTGCCCGCGCGCAGCGCCCAGCGGAAGGTTTTGCGCATCAGGCTCCTGACCCTGTGATACGGGTGCAACCGGGGTCGGATCGACAATGCTGCCGCTGTAATCATGCGCCAGTTCCGCAAAACCCGGAGCCTGCGCCCGGTACGCGGCCTGGCGCGCTGCGGGCGACGGGTGATCCATCTGATAGACCCGCGCTGGTGCAGACTGCGCAGGCTCCGGTCTCATTGCACCCAGGGTCGCATTGGCCACGGTCGATGACGCACGATGCCCTGCCTCGGCCAAAGCGTGGCGCAGGCTGGACACGATAAGCCCGCGCGCAACGCCGGGATCGCGGAACCGGACCTCGGACTTGGCAGGGTGAACGTTCACGTCAACCAATGTCGGGTCGCAGTCGATGAACAATGCCGCGGCCGGGTGACGGTCCCGGCTGAGGAAATCGAAATAGGCCGCCCGCAAAGCGCCGGTCAGCATCTTGTCGCGCACGGGACGCCCGTTGACGAAAAGGTACTGCGCCACCGCAGCGCCACGGGAATAGGTCGGCAGGGCCGCATAACCAAAAAGCCTGAGACCGTCGCGCGTGGCATCGATCCGCAGCGCATTCTCGGCAAACTCGCGCCCTATCACACGGGCAAGACGGGCGTGCAGGGCATCAAACAGGTCGCCATTCTCGCGATCCGCGCGGAAGATAACACGGCCTTCGCCACCGCCCGAGACATCGCGCAGGGTAAATGTGACGGATGGTTCGGCCATAGCCAGCCGTTTCACCATGTCCGTGATCGCCTGCGCCTCGGCCCGGTCGGTGCGCATGAATTTCAGCCGTGCGGGGGTGGCGAAAAACAGATCGCGCAGCTCGACCACCGTGCCCGCGCGCAGGGCGGCAGGCTTGACCGAACCCATCTTGCCACCCGCAACATGGATCTGCGCCGCGTCCGCACCGGGCACGCGACTGGTTATGGTCAGGCGTCCGACAGCCCCCAACGAGGGCAAAGCTTCGCCTCGAAACCCGAAGGTGTGGATATTCAGCAGGTCCGATCCGTCGATCTTTGATGTGGCATGGCGCGACAGGGCAAGCGGCAAATCTTGGGCCGGGATGCCGCACCCATCGTCGGTCACGCGGATCAGTGTCTTTCCCCCGTCGGCGATTTCGACGGCTACACGCGCGGCCCCAGCATCAAGCGCATTCTCGACCAGTTCCTTGACCGCCGAGGCCGGGCGTTCCACCACTTCACCCGCCGCAATACGGTTGATGGCAGCATCGTCAAGCTGTCTGATCACGGGGCGATTTTCGCTGATATTGGGGTTTGTCTGCGCCATACCCCTAGACCTAGCACAACCGCGCACGATTCTGCCACCGGTTTGAGCATGTCTTCTGATCGGAAAGGGGCGCCCGGATGGCCGTGAATGAATCCCCATTCCGTACCATCCGGGCGTACCAAAGTGAGTGGTGTGTTCAGCTAATCAATGGACAGCCCTCTAGCACGAGACTTCCCAAAAATCTGCTTAAGATTAACCTTAACGGCATCTGGGCAGAGTTTGGCCGATGACGCATAGGCATCTGCGGCAGGAAAATGCCGTCTCAGGCTGACGTCTGAACACCAATGCGTGTGCGGCATGGGCCAAACATGGCCGCCAGCGCCAGGATCAGCCCGGACATCGTTGCGATCATCCCTGCCGCACTGACCGCATCCGCCGCGCCCAGCCACAGGGGCCCGTAGCCTGCCAGCACATACCCCGTCACGGCAGAGGTTATAGCGATCACGACACTCCAGCCAATCTGCGCCTCAAGCCGGTTGGTCAGCATCCGCGCAGCTGCCGGAGGGCAGATAAACATCGCGATCACGATGATCGAGCCCACAGCGTCAAAAGCGGCAACCGCCGCGATGGCTGCAGTGATGACGAGCGCCATGCCCAGAAGCCCCGTGCGAATACCAATCGTGCGGGCGAAACCTTCGTCAAAGGTGGAAATTTTCAGCGGCCGCCAGAACAGCCATGTAAACAGCATCACACCCACCAGTGTCAGCGCTATACGGGGCAGTTCCGGGGGCAATCCGGCAAGGGCCTGAGCGTCCAGCACCGAGGACCACCCGGACGCGTCCAGCCAGATCAGGCTTTCGAGATTGCCGTAAAGCGCATGTTCCACATCCAGATGCACGGTTGACGTATCCGTCTGCTCAAGCAGCAGGACGCCTGCTGCGAACATGGTGGTAAAGACCACGCCCATGGCAGCCCCGGGTTCGATCTGCCCCAGTCGGCGAATGGCCTCGATCAGGACAACAGCCAGAACCGCGGCCCCGGCCGCACCCAACATCATCGGCCAGGTGGATATGGCACCTGTCAGCAGAAACGCAACAACGATACCCGGCAGCACCACATGGCTGATCGCATCGCCGATCAGCGCCTGTTTTCGCAACACAAGAAAGTTGCCGGGCAAGGCACAGGCGATGGCCGCACATGTTCCGATCAGCAGCGGCGTCAGAGACAGCGGGACGAATTCTTCACCACTCATGCCGGTATCCCCTGCGGCCCGCCAATCTGGCGGTCGATCTCATCAATCTGGTCGCGTGTCAGAACGGTCTCGATATCACGCAACCCGTCATAGAGCGCAGCTGTCGCCTCGTGCGCCTGATCGGCGCGCACGATTTCCCATCGCTTTTCATCCCGCAGGGCCTTGGCCGCGCGGGCCTTACCGGTGTCTGTCGCGACGCCATCCGCCCGGACCAACCCGGCACGCCGCAGCAAACGCAGGGTCAGGGGCTCATAGATCTTCTGCCCTTGCGCCATCGCCAGAAGTCCCTGGCGAATATGCACCCGGCGCTGAAACCGCAGATGCCGCAGCACCGCCGCCAGAACGCCGCGCATCGGGGCGAAGAAGAGGGAGGCGAGGAAAAAGGCAAAGCTGACCAGCACGATAATCGGGCCGGTTGGAAGATTGGGCGCGGATGCGGATATGGCAGCGCCGATATATCCGGCCAGCCCACCGGCCAACCCGGCCAACAGAACAACGCGTTCCGAGCGGTCAGACCAAAACCGGGCGGTCACTGCCGGAATGATCAGCAAAGCCACGATCAGGATCAGGCCGACGATTTTCAGGCCGACCACGGTCACGGCCATGACCAGCCCCATCATGGCCAGGTCGATACGATGCACTGGCAACCCGCGCGCAGCTGCATATTCGGGGTCGAATGCGACAAGGGTCATCGGACGGCGGATGATCAGCACCAGCGCCAACGTCAAGGCGCCACCAAGTGCGATGATCACCGCATCGGCCCACAGCATTCCGGCGGTTGAACCCAACAGGAAACCTTCCAGCCCGGCCTGACGGCCAACCCCCATGGTCTGGATGACCGTCAGCAGCACGATCCCAAAGCCGAAGAACACGGACAGAACCGCACCGATCGCGGCGTCCTCGGCCAGGCGGGTGCGCCGTGTCAGCCAATTCATGCACAACAGACCAACCCAGGCGGAAATAGCGGACCCCACCAAAAGGCCCGGCAGGTTGCGCCCGTCCCCGCCCAGCGCGACCAGCACCATGAAAGCGATACAGACGCCCGGCAGGGTTGCATGGCTGATTGCGTCGCTGACAAGGGCGCGCTTGCGCAGAAACAGGAATGTCCCCGTCACGCCCGCCGACACGCCCAGCAATGTTGCACCGATGGCAACCAGCGTGGCGTTATAGCCAAGCTGAAGGGTCAGAGCATCCCAAAGCATGAACTATCCCAGCGCGCGTGAAATCTGATCGATCTGGGCCGTTGCCAACCTGCCACCATAGGCCGATTGCAGCGTTTCCGCCGTGAAGGCCTCGGCCACCGGCCCTTCGGCCACCTTGCGAGTGTTGATCAGGAAAACGTGGTCGAAATAGTCGGTCACGGTGGCCAGATCATGATGCACGACAACGACTGTCTTACCGGCCTCTTTCAGGGATTTCAGCACCGCGATGATGGCTTTTTCGGTAGCAGCGTCGACACCGGCAAACGGCTCGTCCAGCAGGTACAGATCTGCATCCTGAGCCAGAGCACGCGCCAGAAACACACGCTGTTGCTGGCCACCGGACAGCTGGCCAATCTGGCGATCCGCGAAATCGCGCATTCCGACACGGTTCAGGCAATCCATCGCACGGGCCTTGTGGCGCGCGCGCAAGCGGCCCAACAGGCCCAGTTCACGCGACAGACCCATCAGAACCACGTCGATCACCCGTGTCGGGAAATCCCAGTCCACGCTGGCACGCTGGGGAACATAGGCGACACGTGCGCGTTGCGAATTCAGCGGCTGACCAAATACGGTCACCTGCCCCGACAATGGCGTAACGATGCCCAGCGCCGCCTTGAGCAGCGTTGACTTTCCAGCACCGTTCGGCCCGATAATGGCGGTCATCGCGCCGGGCGTTACTGTCATATCAACCGAAAAGACCGCTGGCTTCTGCCCGTAGGAAACCGTCAGGCCCCGCACAGCCAGAGGGCTGTCATCCAGATTATGTTCCTGGATCGTCACACCTTCGTTGCTGATCAGCCCCAGCATCTTTCAGAACCCCGCTGACAGTTTGCCGTCCATGCCGCGATCGGGAACATCCCCGCCCAATGCGCCTGCGATGACGGTGACATTGTGATCAAGCATCCCGATGTAAGTGCCTTCGTAGGTGCCATCCTCGCCCATGGCGTCCGAGAACAACTCGCCCCCGACCTTCACCTCGTGCCCTTTGGCTGTGGCCCCTTCGATCAGCGCGCGGATCGACCGGTCAGAAACCGAGCTTTCGACGAAGACCGCCGTGATCCGGCGATCAACCAACAGGTCAACCAACTCTCCGATCCGGTTCAGGCCCGCCTCGGATTGGGTCGAGATGCCCTGAATGCCCAGTACCTCGAACCCGAAACTTTCGCCGAAATAGCCAAAGGCGTCGTGGGCGGTGACCAGAACCTTGTTGTGGTCCGGTACCGAAGACAGGGTTTTCTCGGCATAGGCCGTCAGACGGTCTATGTCGGCCAGATGGGCTTGTGCATTGGCCGCAAAAACCTCGGCTGCTTCGGGGCGGGCTTCGGTCAGCGCACGCTGCACTTCCACAACAACTTCGCGCCACAGCGCGGGTGTCATCCAGACATGCGGATCATACTTGTCGGCATAATCATCATGCGCACGCAGCATGGACTTATCTACGCCCTCTGCAACCGCAATGACGGTCCGTTTCCGCTCGAGATCATGAAAGAAGTCTTCCATTTGCGCTTCGAGATACAGGCCGTGCCACAGAACCAGATCTGCCCGAGTCATCGCCACGATATCGCTGCGCGTCTGGCGATAGGCATGGGGATCAACGCCGGGGCCCATAAGCCCTCTGACCTCAACCAGATCACCGCCGACCTGACGCGCCGCATCTGCAATCATGCCCGTCGTGGCCACCACTTTCAGCGGTGCCCCGGCAAAAGCCATAGCTGGCACCGAAAGGGCCAGAGCCAATAGTGCAAGGCAATGCCGACGAATCATTTCCAACCTCGATTTGGATGCGTGTTGGATCAAATATGAGAACCATTCGCAACTAAGTCAACGCTAATGAGAATTATTCGCAAGAAAACCTCGATTATTTGTCCAAATGGTCAAAAATATTCGATCGTTGCGCCGGAACACCTTCCATTCCCGGCCCACCCGTGCGATTTTGTCGCAAACCTCCCAAAGGACGTAACCATGGATACGCAGAGCTCAGAAAGCCCCGTGCGCACCGCGCATCTGCCGCAAGTGACCGAACCCCGGAACCCCGGAATGGAACTGGATCTGGACTGGGTGCGCGCCATTCAGGCCAATACTTCCGCGATTGAACGGCGTGCGGCCACATTGCCGGGCCGCCGTTCGGTCAAGAAGGAATATCAGGCTGCGTGGCTGCTGAAAGCCATCACGATGATCGACCTGACCACGCTGTCGGGCGACGATACAGTGGGCCGGGTGCGCCGTCTGTGTGCAAAGGCCCGTCAGCCGGTTGCACCTTCGGTCCTTCAGGCGCTGGACATGCCACCGATCACGACCGGGGCGGTTTGCGTCTATCACGACATGATCGAAACCGCCGTAGACGCTCTGAAAGGCACTGGCATTCCGGTCGCTGCCGTGTCCACCGGCTTTCCCGCCGGACTGTCCCCGTTCCATCTGCGCGTGGCCGAGATCGAGGAAAGCGTGAAAGCCGGGGCCGAGGAAATCGACATCGTAATCTCGCGCCGTCATGCGCTGTCGGGGGACTGGCAGGCCCTGTATGATGAGATGAAGGCGTTCCGCGTGGCTTGTGGCGATGCCCATGTCAAAGCCATTCTTGCGACCGGAGAATTGGGCAGCCTGCGCAATGTCGCGCGCGCCTCGCTGGTGTGCATGATGGCCGGGGCGGATTTCATCAAGACCTCGACCGGCAAGGAAAGCGTCAACGCCACCCTGCCCGTGTCGCTGGTGATGATCCGTGCGATCCGCGATTACTATGACCGCACCGGATACCGGGTCGGGTATAAACCTGCGGGTGGTATTTCGAAAGCCAAGGACGCGCTGGTTTATCTGTCGCTGATCAAGGACGAACTGGGCGACCGCTGGCTGGAACCCGATCTGTTCCGCTTTGGTGCGTCGTCGTTGCTGGGCGATATCGAACGGCAGTTGGAACACTATGTCACCGGGGCTTACTCGGCTGGTTACAGGCATTCGATGGGCTGAGCCTGTGGGTATGTCTGGACAGTGAGTATTTGGGAAAAGATGAAGTCATGACAGTCAAAGAGATTTTTGAGACCATGGAATACGGCCCCGCCCCCGAAAGCGCCGCCGAGGCACTGGCCTGGCTGGTCGATCAGGGCGACAAGTTCGGACACTATATCGATGGTGCTTTCACCAAGCCGGGCAAAGGGTTTGACAGCCGCAACCCTGCGACCGGGGAGGTTCTGGCCAAGCTGACGCAGGCCAAGCAGGCCGACGTGGACGCCGCTGTTGCCGCCGCGCGCAAGGCTCAGCCGAAATGGGAGAAACTGGGCGGCGCGGGCCGTGCGCGGTATCTCTATGCAATTGCGCGACTGCTGCAAAAGCATTCGCGTCTGTTTGCGGTGCTGGAAAGCCTCGACAACGGCAAACCGATCCGGGAATCGCGTGACATCGATATTCCGCTCGCGCAGCGGCATTTCTATTATCACGCCGGCATGGCGCAGCTGATGGAAAGCGAGCTGCCCGACGCCGAAGCGCTGGGTGTGTGCGGTCAGATCATTCCGTGGAACTTCCCCTTGCTGATGTTGGCGTGGAAGATCGCGCCTGCGCTGGCGATGGGGAATACGGTGGTTCTGAAACCGGCTGAATATACCTCGCTGACGGCGCTGTTATTTGCCGATATCTGCACACAGGCCGGTCTGCCGAAAGGTGTCGTCAACATCGTCACCGGAGACGGTGCCGTGGGTGAGATGATCGTGGCCTCGGACGTGGACAAGATTGCCTTTACCGGCTCGACCGTTGTGGGCCGTCGCATCCGTGAGGCCACCGCCGGATCTGGTAAGGAACTGACGTTGGAGTTGGGCGGCAAATCCGCGTACATCGTCTTTGATGACGCCGATATCGACTCGGCCATCGAAGGGCTGGTGGATGCGATCTGGTTCAATCAGGGTCAGGTCTGCTGTGCAGGTTCGCGCCTGCTGGTGCAGGAAGGCATCGCCGACCGTTTCCACGACAAGCTGCGCGCCCGGATGGACACGCTGCGCGTCGGCAATCCGCTGGACAAATGTATCGACGTGGGCGCGGTTGTGGACCCGGTTCAGTTGCAGACCATCAAAGGAATGGTCGAAAGCAACACAGCGGGCCATGTGCATCAAGCTGCCTGCGATCTTCCCGCAAACGGCTGCTACTACCCGCCGACACTGATCTCGGGGCTCGAGACCTCGGACCCGTTGATGCAGGAAGAGATCTTTGGTCCGGTGCTGGTGTCTTCGACTTTCCGCACACCGGAAGAGGCCGTCGAGCTGGCCAACAACACCCGGTACGGTCTGGCGGCGACTGTCTGGACCGAGAATGTGAACCTTGCGCTGGATATCGCGCCCAAGCTGGTTGCGGGCGTCGTCTGGGTGAATGCCACCAATCTGTTTGACGCCGCTGCCGGGTTCGGTGGGGTCCGCGAAAGCGGCTTTGGCCGCGAAGGTGGTTGGGAAGGGCTGACCGCCTATACCAGACCCAAGGGTAAGGCCAAGCCGCTGGCAAAGGTCGAGGCAGCCATGGGCGAAGGGGCCCCGGTCGATCCGATCGACCGCACTGCCAAGTTGTATGTCGGCGGCAAGCAGGCGCGGCCCGATGGTGGATATTCGAAACCGGTTTGGGGCAAGTCCGGCCTGCTGGGCCATGTGGGTCTTGCCAACCGCAAGGACGTGCGCAACGCGGTCGAGGCCGCGGCAGGTGCAAAAGGCTGGTCCAGGACCACCGGCCATCTGCGGGCCCAGATCCTGTATTACATCGGCGAAAACCTCTCGGCCCGCGCCGGTGAATTCGCGGCGCGGATCGACGCCATGACCGGCAGGAAAGACGGCGCGAAAGAAGTTGAGGCTTCGATCCAGCGCCTGTTCACTGCCGCCGCCTGGGCCGACAAGTATGACGGCCAGGTCCATGGTGTTCCGATCCGGGGCGTGGCCATCGCCATGAAGGAACCCGTTGGCGTGATCGGTGCGCTTTGCGCGGATGAGGCACCGCTGCTGGGTCTGGTCTCGGCCATGGCGCCTGCGATTGCCATGGGTAACCGGACGGTTCTGGTGGCTTCTGAGCCCTTCCCGCTGGCGGCGACGGATTTCTACCAGATCCTTGAGACTTCGGACGTCCCTGCCGGTGTGGTCAACATCCTGACCGGCAGCCATGCTGAACTGGCGAAACCGCTGGCCTCGCATCTGAACGTCGACGCGGTCTGGTCGTTCTCGTCCACCGACCTGTCGAAAGAGATCGAGGTCGTTTCAGCCGGGAACCTGAAGCGGACCTGGGTCAATAACGCGACGGCATTTGATTGGAGCATGGACCATTCCCGCCGCTTCCTTCAGGCTGCAACCGAAGTCAAAAACATCTGGGTGCCCTACGGCGAGTAGGGCTCCCTGCCAAGGGAGCGTTTACTTTGGTACTACCGACTGAGAAAACCAATCGGACTTCTATCGCTCGTTTGGTGATTTTTTCTTTGGTCGGCGCATTTGCGTGCTTGGTATTCTTACTCGCAAATCGCGAAACTCTTGTGCTTCCGATGATTGAGGAGATGCGCAACGAACTCAGTCAAGAGAATGGCGCTCACCCAGTAGATCAAAGATAAAGGGCGTTACATGGATTTTTCAGGAAAAACCGTCATCGTCATTGGCGGAACCAGCGGTATCAATCGCGGCATTGCCGAGGCTTTTGCAGCCTCGGGCGCCAAACTGGCCGTGGCCAGCCGGTCGCAGGAAAAGGTCGATGACACCATCGCCGCGCTGAAAGCCGCAGGCGCACAGGATGCGATTGGGGTTGCGTTTGATGTGCGCGATGCAGGCGCCGTGGCGGCGGGACTGAAGCAGTTCCATGACGCCTTTGGGGATTTCGATGTGCTGATCTCGGGCGCGGCGGGCAACTTCCCGGCGCTGGCGTCCGAGATGTCGGTCAACGCGTTCAAGACCGTGATCGATATCGACCTGATGGGCACGATCCACGTGATGAAGGGGGCGTATCCGTTCCTCAAACGCCCCGGTGCCAGCATCATCAATATCTCGGCCCCGCAGTCCTACCTGCCGTACGAAGGCCAGTCGCATGTTTGCGCCGCCAAGGCGGGGGTGGATCAGATCACCCGCACGCTGTCGATGGAATGGGGTGTCGAAGGGATCAGGGTGAATTCGGTTGTGCCGGGGTTCATCGAAGGCACCGAGGGTGCGAAACGCCTTGCGCCCACCAAAAACGCCCACGAAGAACTGCGCCGCGACGTGCCGTTGGGCCGCTGGGGCCAGCCGCAGGACGTGGCCAACGCCTGCCTGTTCCTCAGCTCGGATCTGGCCAGCTATATCAGCGGCACGGTTCTGGCCGTGGATGGGGCACTTTATCAGCGCGGATCGGGCAAGTTCGGCCAGATGATGGGCGATATGCTGCGGAGTATGAAAAAGGGGTGAGCCGCAACTCACCCCTTGCAGTTCAGTTGGTAGTTTCCAGCCCAACCGGCTTTCCAACAACAGTGAAATGCAGGCCGTCCGGGTCCAACAGTTCGGATGCAACGCGGTTCACGTCTTCCAGTGTGACCGCGTTCACCTTGTCATTGCGGGTGGCGATATAATCGATGGGCAATCCTTCCATCTGCATCCCCACCATGATCCCGGCAATCTGCCCGTTGCCATCAAAGCGCAGCGGATAAGCGCCAGTCAGATAGGTCTTGGCATCGTCCAGTTCCTTCTGCGTCACCCCTTCGGTGGCAGCATGCGCCCATTCGTTGCGAATAACCTCTATCGCCTCGGCAATGCGGTCATTGGCCGATGACACCGACCCCAGGTAAACCGAGGCCAGATCCTTGGGCACAAGATAGGTTCCAACCCCATAGGTCAGGCCACGCTTTTCACGCACCTCTTGCATCAGACGGCTTTCGAACCCGCCACCGCCAAGGATGTGGTTCAGGATATAGGCGGCAAAGAAATCAGGATCGTCCCGATCTATTCCGGCATGGCCAAACAGCGCCACGGATTGCGGGGTGTCAAACTCGACAACACTGATCCCGCCGGAGATGGTCACGTTGGCCTTGCCCGGGATGGGCTTGCCCGTTTCCGGCAGGTCGGCGAGCAATGTGTCAAGCAATGCGCCCAGTTCTTCGGCCGTGATATCGCCGACGGCCCCCACATAAAGTCGATCCTTGGCAAAAACGCTTTCATACGCCGCTACCACATCATCCCGTGTCAGCGCCGAGACGCTTTCGATCGTGCCCTTGCCTTCGGAACCATAAGGGTGATCGCCATAGGCCATCTGGGCAAAGCTGCGGCCTGCAATCTCGTTCGGGTCGGTTTGATCTGATCGCAGCCCGGACAGGATTTGTGCGCGCACACGGTCAACCGCGTCCTGATCAAAGCGTGGTTCGTGAATCGTCTCACGCAGCAGGTCGGCAACCTCATCCCGGTTTTCGGTCAGAAAACGTGCGGAAATCGAAACCGTGTCGTCACCGGCGTTATAGCGGAACGATGCGGCCAGCGCCTCAAGCTCGCGCGCATAGGTCCGCGCGTCCATTTCACCGGACCCTTCCTCGATCAGCCCGCTCATCAGATAGACGGCGCCGCGCTTGTCCGGGTCGTCCAGCGACGTACCGCCACGAAAGCGCAGCTCGAGCGCGGTGAAAGGGATCGAGTGATCCTCGACCAGCCATGCGGTGATCCCGCCGGGTGAGGTCACTTCTTCAATCTCGATCTCGGCCAAGGCAGGCAGAGCAACCAGACAGGCAATCAGCGTTGCGAGAAACCGTTTCATTGCGTTACCTCATCATCGCGCATCAGCCAGCCGGTGACCGACGCCTCGGGTTGCAGAACATCGCGGGCGGCGGCGATGATTTCGTCGCCGGTCACAGCCTGAAGAATATCAGGCCATGCCTGCACGTCCTGTATTGTCAGGCCGCTGGTCAGGGCGCGCCCATAGCGGTTGCCGATCCCGTCCACATTGTCGCGCGCATAGGTCTGCGCGGCCCGCAACTGCATCTTGATGCGGTTCAGATCGTCCTCGTCGACACCTTCGGCAATGAAATCGGCCACGGCCTGGTCCATGGCATCTTCGGCCTCTTGCAGGGAAACCCCTTCGGCGGGAACGACCAGCAGATCGAATGTTGTGTCATCCAGCGAGACGTCACGATAGAACGCCCCGGTATAAACAGCCATTTTCTGATCGAATTGCAGCTTTTCGTTCAGGTAAGAGGTCGTGCTGCCCCCCAGCAGTTCCGCCAACAGAAACAGGGCTGCCGCCTTTTCCTGATCGCCCGGATCGCGTTCGGGCGCCAGGTAACTGCGCTGGACATAGGGCTGCGCCACGCGAGGGTCCTTGAAAGTCAGACGGCGTTCGGCGGTTTGCGGGGGCTCCTGCGACCGGACCCGTTCCGGCAAATCCGCATTGGCCGGGATCACACCGTAATACTGATCGGCCAGAGTGCGGACCTTGGCGGGATCAACGTCTCCGGTGACAACCAGAATAGCGTTATTGGGCGCATAGTGGGTCTGGTAGAAAGACAACGCGTCTTCCAGTTCCAGTTCTTCCATCTCGTGCTTCCAACCGATGATCGGCACGCCATAACGGTGATTGAGGTATTGTGCCGCGCTCATCTGTTCGCCGAACAGAGCGCGCGGGTTGTTTTCGGTGCGCTGGTTGCGTTCCTCAAGGATCACATCGCGCTCGGTCACGATATCCTCATCGCTCAGGCGTATGTTCCGCATACGGTCCGATTCCATGCGCATCATCAACTCAAGCCGGTCGGCGGCGACGCGCTGGAAATAGGCAGTGTAATCATACGAGGTGAACGCGTTGTCGTTGCCGCCATTGGCCGCGACGGTAGCCGAGAATTCACCTGGCGCCAAAGTATCTGTGCCCTTGAACAACAGGTGTTCAAGAAAATGCGCGACACCCGACGATCCGATCGGCTCATCCGCCGATCCGGCGCGGTACCAGACCATGTGCTGCACGACAGGCGCGCGGTGATCTTCGACCACGACGACATCCATGCCGTTGTCCAAAGTGAATGTGGTGACCGCTTCTTTCCCACCCCCGGCAAAAGCCGGTGTGGTGGCGATCAGGGCAGCCGACAAGGCAAGGGCCCGAACCATGGGGCATCCTCCGTTTCGTTTCTGTCATTCAAACTACGGTGGTGCGGCCCGGGTTCAAGCCCGATGACGGAAAGTTAAGAATTATTCATTCGGGGGCGAGGTCGGGGTTTCGACCCCGGCCCGGCGGGCGGCATCGGTTTCCGAATACGGATCAATCGACTGGCGTTCGTAGACCTGATTATAGCGGTCGACGGGGAACAGGCGCAGACCGGTCCAGCGGCCCCGGCGTTTGCGGAACGCGGCATCCTCGGCTTCGACCACTTGCCGTGCATCGGCTGGCACGCCATAACGGCTGGACGCCGTCACAAGCGCTGCATCCGACGACGGCACACCGGCATTGGGGTTCAGGGCGGCGGCATTACCGCCCAGCGCGATCACCGCATCGGCCTGAGGGGTCGGGTCTGTCAGATTTCCACCACCCGGCGTCGGTGCCGGCAGGAACGCGTAATCCTGAGGCTGGGTCAGCGGCTTGACCGGCAATACCGAAAACTCATCCGGACCCTGTCCCGGAGGCGCCAGATCCCGCAGTCCGGGATTCGAACATGCCGCAACCGCAGCGGCAACTGTCAGAACAAATATGGCGCGCGGCATCCGCATTGGTGTCTCCAGCCTGTTTCAGGCGCTTTTATCGCATATCATTCCGCGCGTCACGAGGGCTTTTTGCCGTCAAACAAAACCAGCCCCAGCGCTCCGGCGAATATGAACACATCCGCCAAGTTGAACACAAACGGGTTGTTGATGCCACAGCAGGACATGTTCAGGAAATCCAGAACAAACCCATAAAGAAGCCGGTCGACCACATTCCCAAGCGCTCCGCCGATCAGCAGGCCGCCACAGAACAACATGTATTTCGAACGCGTCGAACGACCAAGCCAGACAAGCACACCGATGCAGATCACCACGGACACACCGATCAAAAACCAGCGCGCAGCCTCAGAGTCGCCCTGAAACAGGCCGAAATTGATGCCCCGATTCTCGCCGTATTTGAACACCAGCAGCGGTGGCAGAACATCGATACCGTCGGGCCGTTCAGCCACGCGCAGGACGTGAACGACCAGATATTTGCTGATCTGGTCGATCGCGAAGGCGGCCAAGGCCGCCCAGAGAAGCAGGCGTGACCGCATCAGTGACGGAAATGACGCATACCGGTGAAGACCATCGCCAGACCAGCCTCATCCGCTGCGGCGATCACTTCATCGTCGCGCATGGACCCTCCCGGCTGAATGACGCAGGTCGCGCCCGCTTCGGCGGCTTCCATCAACCCGTCGGGGAAGGGGAAAAACGCATCCGATGCCACGGCGGAACCGATGGTCAGCGGTTGCGGCAAGCCCAGCGTTTCGGCCATACGTTCGGCTTTCTTGGCCGCGATCAGGGCCGAATCCACTCGGCTCATCTGCCCCGCGCCAACACCCACGGTCGCGCCATACTTGACGTAGACGATGGCGTTGGATTTGACGTGCTTGGCCACTTTCCACGCGAACAACAGGTCACGCATCTGCGCGTCGGTCGGGGCTTTCTTGGTCACGACCTTGAGGTCGTCCATGCCGATAAACCCGTTATCCTTGTCCTGCAACAACAGCCCGCCGGCCACCTGACGGACGGTTTTGCCACCTTCGGTTACATCCGGCAGCGCCTCGGTTGTCAGCAGGCGCAGGTTTTTCTTGGCGGCAAAAATCGCCTTGGCCTCGTCCGAGGCACCGGGGGCAATTACAACCTCGGTGAAGATGCCCGTAATCTCTTGCGCTGTTTCTGCATCCAGCGGCTGGTTCAGCGCAACAATGCCACCAAAAGCCGAGGTGCGGTCGCAGTCAAATGCCGCCTTGTACGCCTCAAGAAGGGTTGAACCTGTGGCTACACCGCAAGGGTTGGCGTGCTTGATGATGGCGCAAGCCGCGCCTTTCGCGGGATCAAACTCGGCCACCAGCTCAAAAGCCGCGTCCGTGTCGTTGATGTTGTTATAGCTCAGTTCCTTGCCCTGATGCTGAACGGCGGTGGCGACGCCGGGGCGGTTGGTGCCGTCCGTATAGAACGCTGCCTGCTGGTGGCTGTTTTCGCCATACCGCAGGGTCTGCTTCAACTCACCGGCAAATGCGCGGCGCTTGGGGGCGTCCAGTTGCAGCGCATCGGCCATCCAGTTCGACACGGCGGCGTCATAAGCCGCTGTTCGGGCATAGGCCTTTTGCGCCAGCCACTGGCGGAAGCCATAGGATGTCTTGCCGTAGTTTTCTTCCAGCTGGTCCAGCAGGGAGGAATAATCCTCGACATCCACCACCACGTTCACAAAGGCATGGTTTTTTGAGGCCGCGCGGATCATCGCCGGGCCGCCGATGTCGATATTCTCGATACATTCGTCATAACCCGCGCCCTTGGCGACGGTTGCCTCGAACGGGTAGAGGTTCACGACCAGCAGGTCGATGGCACCGATGCCATGTTCCTCCATCGCAGCGACGTGGGTGTCATTGTCACGCAGCGCAAGCAATCCGCCATGCACCATCGGGTGCAGCGTCTTGACCCGGCCATCCATCATCTCGGGGAACCCGGTAATTTCGCTGACATCGCGCACCTCAAGCCCTGCATCGCGCAGCGCCTTGGCAGTGCCGCCAGTCGACAGCAGTTCGATCCCGCGCTCGGACAGCGCCTTGCCCAGCTCGATCAGCCCGGTCTTGTCGGAAACGGAAAGCAACGCGCGGCGCACGGGGTGAAGGTCGGTCATGGGTCCAAAGGTCCTTTTGGCGTCAGTCAAACTTGGGCTCGTCCCGGTGCGTATCGCGCACGGCATAGGCTGTATCCTGCGCCTTGCTCAGCGTCCACCGGATGCGCGTCGCATACTCCATTGCGCGGCCAGATAGAACGATCTGTTTTGTCGCGCGTGGCTTTAAACGGCCTTTTTCAAGGTAAACACTTGGTTCGACAGATAATTTTCCCACACCATCATGGCGGAAAACCCAGATCTCGCCGCTTTTGAGCGCCATCGACACTGCCGCCCCGCCCAGATCCAGCGCAGCATCAACGTCAGGATGCAGATGAAAACGGATGTCATAGCCAATGCCCTTGAGGCCCGAGGCGTCCATCGCCCTGTCGAACTGACGCTTGGCCTTGTCGGTTGCGGTCAGCAGAATATCCTCGACCGTCAGCTCACGCCCGTCAAAACGCAATTCGAATGTGCGCGCGTGGGTCAGCCCGAAGACTTTGACATACCCATCATGCCCGGCCATGAAACGGATGCCTTCGAACGCATCTTCAAAATCGACCGGAACGTCCCGCGGCGCGTCGACCAGCGCCTGACTTTCGCGGCCCGGCAACGGGTTGGCCAACCGCGCGCTCGAGAACCCGTCCAGACACAGGGTTGAGTGAGAAGGCGTCGCACGCCCGGCACGGCGCCAATCCAGCCCGAAACTGGCCCCCGATCCACAATTCACGATCAAAGGGCGGCGCCCCGAGGTCAGCTCGAACGCCAGCGTGGATGCGTGCGCGTTGAATGAAGCCGCTCCGGACGGCGGCGCGCTGGCATCCACGATCACTGTGGTGCGCGCTGCGGACAGGCGGGCATAGCCCATTGGCAGTTCGGTCGCCGCCTTGTGCTTGACGCCACTTTGCGCAAGCGCCTGTTCCAGCCGCCCTTCGACCCCGCGCCCGCCACCGTGAAACCGCGCCAGCGCGCCATCCGCATGGCGCAGACTGCGCAAGGTCGGTGCGATCCGCTTGATCGCCTTGGCCTGCGCAACGGGTGTACCGCGTCCAAGATCGCTGAGCGCCGCCGACGTCCAGCTGAGCAGCATGAACACTTCAAGCAGCTCTTCCGGGTTGCGTGTTGGAATACCGCCCTGTGCGTCCACCTGCCGGTCACATTCACCAGCCAAAGCCCGCAAGGCCGGATCGGCCATCTGCTCCAGCCCCTCCAGCGCCAACCCGGCTTGCACAAGACCGGCCAGCGCCTCGAAACGCGGCAACCCGGGTGTCGCGGCCTGCCAGCGCTTGGACAGGAACCATGTTTGCTGCGCCAAAGACCGAAAGAACAGTTTGCTTTGCTTCTCATCTGCCCCGCGCAGCAGAAAGAGTGCATGGTTGATCCAGCGCATCACCCGCCGCCCGGTCAGGTCAGGCACCCAGCCCGGGCCCTGCCCGCGGCCATGCGCCTCGATCCAGCCCCAGACCCAGCGCTGCGCTTTTTCCCGTGCGCGCATATCACCGACAGCGGCCAGATCATCCAGCCATGCAAAACCATGGCGTTCCTCATCAAAGCCGGCGCTGGGGGCAACAACATCCCACAACGCGGTATCGTCTGCCTCGACCAGATACCCGGCGAACAAGAGATTCCCCGCAACCAGCTGCCGCCCGCGCGCAAACGAACCAACGGTGCGCGGCTGAGGTTGCGCAACAAACCCCGTGGCGGCCTTTTGCCGTTGACTGAGACGCGCATAGAAACGGTTTTGAAACCGCATCCACCGACTGGCCATGGTGTCCGAATTTGACATGCGCGTGTTACTCTGCCCCTTGCGCTCTGCTGGCGCTTGAGACCCAACGATAGACCGCGCCGATCGTCAAGTCATCGAAAAGCGTGCGCTCAGGCGGATTTGTTCAGGCAGGCGATATAGAACCCGTCCATACCCCCGCGATCGGGCCAGTAGTCGGGCCGCAGACGCAGGCCGCCTTCCTCGGTGATCCAATTGTCTTCGATGCCGGAGAGCTTCAGTGCCTCGCGATCAACACGCATGTCCGGATACATGCCCAGCGCGTCTTCGATCTGAACCTCGCCCTCATCCGGCAAGAGCGAGCAGGTGCAATAGACCAGCCGCCCGCCGGGTTTCAGCAGCGTCCACGCATGGGCCAGCATCTGCGCCTGCAATTCGATCAATCCGCCAAATTCCGAGCCATCCTTGGCAAACGGCAAGTCAGGATGCCTGCGGATCGTACCCGTGGCCGAGCAGGGCGCGTCCAGCAAAATTGCGTCGTACTGACCCTGATGGTCCAGCGCGTCACCCACGATAACCTCTGCCTGCAACCCGGTCCGGGCGAGGTTTTCGCGCACGCGTTCGGTGCGCGCCGCGGATACATCCAGCGCCGTCACATCCGCCCCCGCCGCAGCCAGTTGCATGGTTTTACCGCCCGGAGCCGCGCAAAGGTCCAACACCTTTTCGCCCGCCTTCGGTGCCAGAACACGCACCGGCGGCGCGGCTGCCGCGTCCTGCACCCACCAACCCCCATCCTTGTATCCCGGCAAGGCCGAGACCTGACCCGCATCCAGAATACGCACAGACCCGGTGGGCAGCTTTTCGCCCGGAGGGCCTTCTGCCCCTGGCTTCAGGGTAAGGTCCAGTGGTGCGCCCGCGAAATGCGCCTGTTCCATTCCGGCAACCGCTTCGGCACCCCACGCCGCGATCAGGGGGTCCCGCAGCCACTCCGGCAGGCGCGGGACACGCATTTTCGGCCATGCCTCGGGACCCTCGGACGCCACCTTGCGCAAAACGGCATTCACCAGCCCTTTCAGACGCCCGTGCTTGCGCGAGCGGCTGATGATTTCAACCATGGAGTTCACCACCCCATGCGCGGCTTCCCCGTTGCACAGTTCGACCGCGCCCAGCCTCAGCGCGTTGTGTACGGTCAGGGCGGGCGTTCGGTTCAGGTGGTTGTCCAGCAGACGGTCGGCCCGTTCCAGCCCACGCAGGGTTTCGGATGCCAGCCGCTGGGCACGCGCGCGATCCTCTGGCCCCAACCGATCCAAAGCACCCGCGGCCAGGCATTCAGACAACAGGCGGCCTTCACCTAGAACCTGATCCAATAGATAGATTGCGCTGCGCCGTGCTGCTGTCGCGCTGTTTGTCATGGTACTGCCTTCATGTGACCTGTGCCCGCATTGCCATTGGCGGACGCGGGCGTATATCAAGGCTATGCACGGAAAGGAACCCGATGTCATGAGTGACGACCGCAAAGACCTGCCCCCCGCCGCCCAACGCGCGCTGGCCGAAGCGGAAGAACGCCGCCAAAAAGCCCAGGCCGAGGCCAGGGAAATGCCCAAGGAACTGGGAGGGCGCGATGGGCTGGACCCCGCCCGTTACGGCGATTGGGAAAAGAAAGGCATCGCCATCGATTTCTAGGCCCTCAGCCGCGCAGGGCCTTCAGAAAATCATCGATCAGGGCGCGCTGTTTTCTGGACTGCACCCGATCTTCGGGCCATGTCAGCCAATACCCGTCCTTGGTCTGCAGCTCTGGCAGCTCTAACCTGCGCAACCGGCCATCCCTTAGATCACCGGACGCCAGCGGAACCGAGCCCAGCACAACCCCCATCCCGCGCCTTGCCGCCGAAACGGCATGTTCCATCGAATCGAAACTGACATGTGATAGCGCGACGTCGCCATGCCCGCATTTCCGGACCCACTCGCGCCAGCCCGGACGCTCGCCGCGCAGATCGATCAGGGGGGCACCCCATTCAACGCCCGGCGCGGCCATCGGCACCAGCACCTCATGCGCGATCAATGCCGCGTCGCGCCCGGCCCACACGCCGCGACCATAGCGGATTTGCAGCCAGGTGCGTTCCTCATCCAGCGACGACCGGCGCGCAACCGAGTCGGTCATCACCCGCACCTCGGGGCGCAGATTTCGGAACACAGGCAGGGCTGGTACAACAAGGGCGTGGATGTTTGATGACAACCCGGCGACCCTGAGTTCGCGTGGCGATTTTCCAAACAGATCCTCAGTGTTGCGTTCCAACGCCAGCAGGCTGTCCTGCACCAACGGCAGATAGCTTTCACCTTCGACCGTCAGCGACACGCCGCGCGCCTCGCGCACAAACAGGGACCGGCCCAGCCACGCCTCAAGATTGCCGATCCTTTGGCTGACGGCGGCCTGCGTCAACCCGAACTCTTTCGCAGCCGCCGAGAACCCGCCAAGCCGCCCAGCGGCTTCGAACACGCGCAACCAATCCAGCGGCGGTAATCCGGTCTTATTCTTAGCCATTAGTTTTTCCAAGCCTCAGCCGAAATAAGGATTAATTGTCGTAATGCCACGAACGGCGTATCTGCTCAACCAAAGCTCGCGCCGAACAGGAGACCCCCAATGCTGCGCACCGCCACCCACGACACCTCGATTGTTACAGTCGCGTTTGACACCGGGGCCAAGGCCCGTTTCCACGCCATCTGGCTGCGCGACAACGCGCTGGACGCTGATACCCGAGCGCCGGGCAACGGTCAGCGCCTGATCACCATCGGCGATATTCCTGCCGACATCTCGGTCAGTTCAGCCGAGGTGGTCGCGGGCGACCTGCAAGTCACGTTCCAGCCTGAGGGCAAAACCGTCACCTTCCCGGCGGACTGGTTGGCCGAAAACAGCTACGACCGCGATCATGACATTGCGCTGGGTCGCATCGCCCCCGGCATCACGACCTGGGAAAGTGGCATCGCCGCGCCCAGCGGCGATTGGAACGAGGTCCATGCCAGCCCGGCGGCCAAGCGCAATTGGCTGGCCGCTGTGGCCGAGTTCGGCTTTGCCAAGCTGACCGGCGGCCCGACCGAGCCTGAATCATTGCTGAAGGTCGCTGACCTGTTCGGCTATGTCCGCGAAACCAATTATGGCCCCTATTTCGAGGTGCGGACCGAGGTGAACCCGACCAACCTTGCCTATACCGGGCTTGGCCTTCAGGCGCATACCGACAACCCCTATCGCGACCCGGTGCCGACCTTGCAAATCCTCTATTGTCTGGAAAACTCGGCTGAAGGTGGAGAGTCCATCGTTGTTGACGGCTTCCGCGCCATCGAAAAACTGCGTGACGCAAACCCCGAAGGCTTTGCCCTGCTGGCTGGATATCCGGCGCGGTTCGAGTACAAGGGCTCGGACGGGGTCTGCCTGCGGTCGCGCCGCCCGATGATCGAGTTGTCGCCGGATGGCGAGTTGATCGGCATCCGCTTCAACAACCGCTCTTCCGCCCCCTTTGTGGATGTGCCGTTTGACAAGATGGAGGCTTATTACGCCGCCTATCGCCAACTGGGAGATATCATCGACGATCCGGCGATGGGCGTGTCGTTCAAACTGGAACCGGGGGAAAGCTTTATCGTCGACAACACCCGCGTCCTGCACGCGCGGCTTGGCTATTCCGGGGCCGGATCGCGCTGGTTGCAGGGATGTTACGCCGACAAGGACGGGTTGCTGTCCACACTGGCGGCGATGGAGATGGCGCAACCGGAGGCGGCGGAATGAAACCTGATTTCTCGACCCTGAACCGGGACAATATCGTCGCCTTCATCGGCGACATCTTTGCGCGCCGCGGCGGTGAAGAATATCTGGGCGAGCCTGTCACCATGGCCCAGCACATGCTGCAAGGTGCAACCATTGCCGAGCAGAACGGGTTGCCCGAGGAAATTATCGTGGGCGCCTTGCTGCACGACATCGGCCATTTCACATCCGAGTTCGGCACCTACCACCCCGACGACACCGAAGACCGTCATCATGAGGACGCGGGCGCCGAGGTGCTGGAGCAGTTCTTCCCCTCGGTCATCACCGATTGCTGCCGCTATCACGTGGCAGCCAAGCGGTATCTTTGTGCCACCAAACCCGAGTATTTCAATCGCCTGTCCGCGGCGTCGGTTCACACGTTGGAACTGCAAGGTGGTCCGATGAGCGCCGAAGAAGTTGCCGCGTTCGAAGCCAACCCGAACCTGAAAGAGATCATTCAGGTCCGCTATCTGGATGAGGCCGGCAAACGCGCGGATATGGAAACCCCGGACTTTGCACATTTTGCGCCGATGGTGCAGCGTATGGTCGACAAGCACATGGAGGCCGCATGAACGCCCCGGAATACATCTTTGAAGCCAGCACCAAACCCTCGCTGCCCTGGCACGAGGTTCCCCTGATCCGCGCGACGGACGCCTCGGTCAAAGGCTATGGGTGTCTGGTCGATGATCCCGAAGGGTTCGAGATCGAGATCACCCGCTGGCCACAACAGGGGTGGCGGCCGATCGATGAAGGCACCGGCGACGAAGGCGGCTGGGTCGAAGGCACCTTTCGCGGTGAGTGGAAGGGCGACGTGCTTTATGGCGAGAACGAAGCGGTCAATGGCCACTATGTCCTCGGCTGGTCCACCGATCCGCAGCAGGCACAGACAAGCCGCCAAACAGCGCCCCGCGATCAGGTGCTGCTGTGGCACATGAACTACCACCCGGATGGCGGGCAGATGTTCTGGCCGCTCGACAACAAGCCCTTCATCATTCCTGCCGCGTTGCCCGGCGACAACCTGACACCAGAAAAGGTGGTGGCGTTCTGGTGCGACGGTTCGCGCGGGCTGTATATCCATCCCGGTATCTGGCACGAGGGGATATTCCCGGTTGAAGACAACCAGCGGTTCCTCGATCGGCAGGGTGCGGTGCACGCCCGCGTCAGCGCTGATATCGGTCAGGAATTTGGCGTCTACCTCGCCTGCCCGCTGCGCGCCGACAAGATCAGGGATTTGTGATCAGAGCCCCCCGATGAGCAGATCGGCAACGCGCGATCCAAATCTGCGTAGCCAGCAGGTATGGTACGAAGAACGCGAAGTTCTGAACCTGATCGAAAGGGCCCGAGAAATCAGGCTCTGACCCCAACCCGCCGGTCAACAGATACCAAACCGTATAATGCACACGGTAGAGCCACGACCCCAGCGCCAGCCAGAACAGACGCAGACCCCATGCCCAATGGCCAGCACGATCCGCGAATATAGCCATGCGCGCCACCATCAGAGCTGCAGTGAACAGGCAGAGCCCATACAAGAAAAACGCTGCAGACATCATCGGTCCACCGATCGTTCCCCGCAGGGGGATATAGGTCATTCCTGCCAGTCCGGTGATCAAAGCCGACGCAATCAGAGCCACACCCAAGCCGCGGTGAAACCGATTGTATTTCAGCCGAAGCCCTTTCAGCAGCTGCAGCGGCACAAGAGCCACCAACACCGTTCCGGCAAGGATATGCAACATCATCGCCGCATTAGCGACACTCTGGTCATAGGCAAACAAGTAGCTTTTCTGTGCCGCGCTCTCAGACAGCCCGACGCCGATCATGTCAAACCCCTGCGCGACGAAGGGCAGCAGGGTCAGATAGAACAGGACCAGCACCAATCCGGTCATCACACGTGATGTCAGGTTCCCCATACGCCCGAGTGTAACGCCGTCGAGCGGCCCGTCTATGGCTTACAGCCCAAGCACATCCACCATGTCATATTGACCGGGGGATTTGCCCTGCCCCCACAGCGCCGCTTTCAACGCGCCGCGGGCAAAGATGGCGCGGTCGGTGGCCAGATGGCGCAGGACGATGCGTTCTCCAGGGGCGGCGAACAGGACATCATGTTCCCCCACGATGTCGCCGCCGCGAATAGCGTGAAAACCGATATCTCCACGCTTGCGCGCACCGGTGATGCCGTCCCGACCCCGGTCGGACACGTCCGACAACTCAACGCCACGCCCTTCGGCTGCGGCCTCTCCCAGCATCAAGGCGGTGCCCGAAGGTGCATCTACCTTGTGATGGTGGTGACCTTCGATGATCTCGATATCGAAATCCTCATCCAGCGCAGCTGCGACCTTTTTGGTCAATTGCACCAGAAGGTTGACGCCAAGGCTCATGTTTCCGGCTCGTACGATCACCGCATGGCGCGACGCGGGTTCCAGTGCTGCGATCTGTTCGTCGGACATGCCGGTGGTGCCGATCACATGCACACAGCGCGCCTGCGCGGCCAGCGCGGCGAAGTCCAGTGTCGCCTCGGGCGCGGTGAAGTCGATCACTGCCTGCGCCTGCGCAAAGGCCTCCAGCGGGTCGTCGGTGACGGTAACGCCCAGCGCCTGCCCGCCCATGACCGTGCCCACATCCTGACCGATCCAGTCATGGCCCTTGCGTTCGACCACGCCGACCAGACGCGCCTGATCGCTGTCCGACACGGTCTTGATCAGCATCTGCCCCATACGGCCCGAAGCCCCTGTGATGACGATCCCCGGAATATGGGTCATTGCGCTGGTCCTTTTCGTTAAGTCGGCTCAAAGCCTCCTACCCGGTTCGCGCCCGCTTGGCAAAGCCCCGCTTTGCGCTTAGATCGGGGATTATGGCAAAGAACAAATTCCATGATGGCCCCGGCCCGTCCCAACGGCAGCTGCGTGTCGGCGAACTGATCCGCCGCACCCTGTCCGAAGTTCTGGCGCGCGGAGATGTCCACGACCCCGACCTGAATCGCATGTCGATCACCGTGGGTGAGGTGCGTACCTCGCCCGATCTGAAGATCGCCACCGCCTATGTGCTGCCCCTTGGCGGCAGAGGGCAGGAGGACGTGATCGAACTTCTGGCCCGCAACAAGGGTGAGCTGCGGCGCATGGTCGGCAAGAAAGTCGGCCTGAAATTCGCGCCCGATCTGCGCTTTCGGCTGGATGACACGTTCGACCGTCTGGACGACACCCGCCGCATGTTCGAACAGGACGCGGTGCGCCGCGATCTGGACGAGTGATCCGCACGTTTGTCACATTGGCGACGCTTCTTTGGGCCGCGCAGGCAGGCGCGGTCACTTGTGAAAAGCTGACCCATGAGGACAAACGTTATACGGTTTGCAACGTCGATGCCGCCAATGAAGATCTGCGGCTGTTTCTGAACGGTGAAGACGGTCAGGTATTGGGGCATTTTTCGGCGGTCAACGAAGTGCTGGCCCCGGAAGGCGAACGGCTGACCTTTGCGATGAACGCGGGCATGTACCACGACGACCGTTCACCCGTTGGCCATTATGTCGAGGACGGCCAGGAGCAGATGCGTGTGATCACCAACCCCGGCCCCGGCAACTTCGGTTTGCTGCCCAATGGCGTGTTCTGCATCCGCGAAGGCCGGGCAGATGTGTTTGAAACGCTTGAATACGTGGATCAGGCGCCCACCTGCCGCTTTGCCACCCAATCCGGTCCCATGCTGGTGATCGACGGAGAACTGCACCCGCGCTTCCTGCCTGATTCGACCTCGCTTTATGTTCGAAATGGGGTCGGCACCAGTTCCGATGGTACACGGGCGGTGTTTGCGATCTCGGAAGATTATGTCACCTTCCACGAGTTCGGACGTTTGTTCCGCGATGTGCTTGGCACGCCAAACGCGCTGTTTTTCGACGGCAACATCTCGCGAATGTATGAGCGGGCCAGCAACCGCTCGGATCTGGGATTCTCGCTGGGGCCGATTGTCGGCGTCGTCGAAGAAACGCCCGCAAATTGACAGCGGCAGAGTGATCCGTTAACTCGCGCGCCTTAGCAAGATTCAAGGTGCATGATGGGACGCAAACGCAAGGGTCGCGACATTTCCGGCTGGCTGGTGGTGGACAAGCCCGCGGGCATGACCTCGACCGCCGTGGTCAACAAGGTGCGTTGGGCGATGGATGCCAAAAAGGCGGGCCATGCGGGCACGCTGGACCCTGAGGCGACCGGCGTTCTGGCAATTGCCTTGGGCGAGGCGACCAAGACCGTTCCCTATATCACCGATGCGTTGAAAGCCTATACTTTTACCGTGCGTCTGGGGCAGGCCACCAACACGGACGATGCCGAGGGCGAAGTGATCGCGCAAAGCGATGCGCGCCCCTCGGATGATGACATCAAACAGGCGCTGACCCCGTTTCTGGGTGACATCATGCAGGTGCCGCCCAAATTCTCGGCGGTTAAGATCGACGGCCAACGCGCCTATAAACTGGCCCGCGATGGGGAAGATGTGGAACTGACCGCCCGCCCCCTCTGGGTCGAGGAACTGATCCTTGTCGACCGCCCCGACGAAGACCATGTGGTGCTGGAGATGACCTGCGGCAAAGGCGGCTATGTCCGTTCGATTGCCCGCGATCTGGGCGAGGCGCTGGGCTGTCACGCCCACGTCAAGGAACTGCGCCGCATCTGGTCCGGCCCGTTCGAGGCCGAAGACGGGTTGAGCATCGAACAGATCGACGAAATGGCGAAAACAACCGCGTTGGACGAATATCTGCACCCGCTGGAAACCGGCCTGTCCGACCTGCCCGAGCTGAAATGCACCGCCGAGGGGGCAACCCGTCTGCGCAATGGCAATCCGGGCATGGTGCTGGCCTCAGACATTGAATACGGCGACGAGGCCTGGGCATCATTCGACGGCAAGGCCGTGGCCGTTGGCATCTATAAATCCGGTGAATTGCACCCCAGCCGGGTGTTCGTCGACTGAGAGCCGTGTTAGGCGAAGGGCATGATCACCCGTTCCCATACCAAGGGCGACGCGCCCTCGACCGCCATATACTCCAATTGCGAGAAATACCGCTATAGCCTGACCCGCATCTGGGACCCTGAAGGGCGCAAGGCATTATTTGTGATGCTGAACCCGTCAACCGCGACCGAGGTGCAGAACGATCCGACGGTTGAACGCTGTGAACGGCGCGCACGCGCGTTGGGGTTCGGGGCGTTTCAGGTCACGAACATCTTTGCGTGGCGCGACACCGACCCGCGCAAGATGCGGGCTGCCGCCGATCCGGTCGGGCCCGAGAATGACGCGGCCATTCTGGACGGCGTGCAATGGGCCGATCAGGTCATCGCGGCCTGGGGCACGCATGGCGCGCATCTGGAGCGTGGCCCTGCGGTGGAAACCCTGTTGCGCGGCACCGGCCAATCGCTGTTCCATCTGGGCCTGACCAAGGACGGCCACCCCAAACATCCGCTTTATATCGCCTATACTCAGCAGCCAGAACTCTGGTGACAAAGGATTAACCATTTCAAAGGTTTACCTTTGACCCGGTGACGGCCGACATGGGATATTCCACCCTCGGAACATCATGCTTTCGGAGGGGTTCCATGTTTCTGGCCGGATTGCTTGGACTGGCCGCCATCGGTGGCGCTGCTTACGCGATGAGCGATTTTCTGATCGAAGAGGACGACACGCCGGATGAAAACCCGGAAGGTGAACCTTCGGCCGAGGTTGGTACCGGTGAATTTCTTGTCATCGGCGAGGGTGTCGAAGACCCGGAAAACGCTAACACCGAACCCTCACCGGACAGTAGCGAGGCGCCCTTCACCGGAACTGTGATCTCGGAATTTGAAGGCGATCTCGTGATTGCTGGCGGCGATGGTTCGGACGTGATTACCGGGCAGGACGGTGTCGATCAGATCAACGGCTATGGCGGGGACGACACGATAAACGGTGCCAAGGGCAACGACGTTCTGCACGGGGGCGACGGCGCGGATGAGATATCGGGCGGGCAGGGAAATGACGTCCTGCACGGTGAGGCGGATGACGACCTCTTATTCGGTGAGGACGGGGATGACGCCCTTTACGGTCACTTTGGGGACGACACTCTGGATGGCGGTGCGGGTGAGGACGAGTTGTTTGGCGGTCAGGGCGACGACCAGCTGGACGGTGGCGCAGGGGATGATGCGTTGCAGGGCGGGTTCGGGGATGATGTTCTGAACGGGGGCGAAGGTGAGGATACTGTCTTTGGCGGGGATGGAGACGACTTTGTTTTCGGGATCGAAGAGGGGGCCGCCGAAAGGGATTTCCTGAACGGCGGAGCGGGTGACGATACCATTCTGGCAGGCGGCAAAGACGTGGTAACGGGCGGAGACGGGGCTGATGACATCGTGCTGAACCCAGGTGATGATCAGGTGACCGTAATGGGATTTCAACCCGGCGAAGACAAGCTGCTGGTGACGTGGGAGGATGAGACCGACCCGGCAATCGAGGTTGAGGCCGACGCCGAAAACGCCAACCTGACAAGGGTTTTCATAGATGGCCAGGAAGTTGCGCAGGTATATGGTGCCGAAGGAATGACAGCGGCTGACATTCAGCTGATCACCGAAGCGCAGTTGGCACAATACGGGCAGATGGTCTGAGCCCGCAGAAACCCTTTGCCATTTGGGTCAAATGCGCTTATACGCGCCCATCCGCATCGGAATCGGTGCGGTTTTCTCCATGGGCCTGTGCTGGACGACATCCCGGCCTGCGCCATCAACTCTAACCTTTCAAAGGAGACCCCGATGTCGATCACTGCCGCTGAAAAAGCACGTGTCATGCAAGAATTCGCAACCAAAGAAGGCGACACCGGTTCGCCAGAAGTCCAGGTTGCTATCCTGACCTCGCGCATCAACACCCTGACCGAGCACTTCAAGACCCACAAGAAAGACAACCACGGTCGTCGTGGTCTGCTGAAAATGGTTGCTCAGCGCCGTAAGCTGCTGGACTACCTGAAGGGCAAGGAAGAGGCGCGTTACCAGGACCTGATCAAAAAGCTGGGCATCCGCCGCTAAACGTATTTGTTACGTTTTGTACCGGTTCTGAACCCCGGATTGTAAGATTTGTACGCCCGCCCAATTGGCGGGCGTTTTTGATTTCGGGTCAGATCGCCTGCCACTTTTTGTAGGTATCGACCGCCAAGGCGGTGTCGATCACGAACATCGCAACTGCGGTTACCATCGCCAGCATCGACACCCAGAACGACCCGCTTGCCGAGGCGACGGCCAGAGTCATGCCGCCGACGCAGGTGGCAATCGCGGCGGCTTTTTCCAGGCCGCTCATGTCGGTCAGAACGATGCCCGCAAGTTTGGTGAACCCGACAGACGCCTTGGCGACGCCCAGCATGGCCTTCATCATGGCCAGATCGCTGCCCGCCGTTCCGGCCTTGGCGATTGCACCGGCGTGGCGGCTGATCGGTCCGCTGCATTTGACGGCAATCCCGGCCCCGGCCCGCGTGACCGTCTTGGTTCCGAGCGCCTGATAAACCCCCAGTGCCGCCATGGCCATCGTGATGATATCGGCAAAGGCCTTGGCGGCGGCCCCGATAAAGGTGTTCAGCGCGGCCTTCTTGCGCTTTTTCCTGCTGGTGCCCAGCGGTGCCCCCAAAAGCGGCGTGTCCCCCTGCATCAGGATCAGGCTGTCCGCGGTTTCCTGCACCGAAAATGGCGCGGCATCGACGGGAACCGTGGCGGCTTCGGCCTCGGGTATCGGGTCGGGGGACAGGAACCGTGCCTTGATCTGCGCCTGCTGGTCGGCCGGTAGCGCCCGGATATCGGCCCCTTCGTCTGAGGCATAAAGCTCTTGCCATGCGCTTTCCATGATCGCGGCCACGTCCGCCGCACTTGGTTCGGCGGCGGGGGTTGTCATCAGCGGCATCTTCGGGCCTGCATCAAGGTCGATGTCCTCGACCGCGTCCTCGGGGAGCTTGTCGAGCATTTCGATGAATGACTCGTCGAACACATCAGGGTTAAATGAAATGCCAGAGGCGGAATGGAGCTTCATGGGTAAACCTACTTTCATTAACTTTGACACAATAAGCCTGCACAATAGACGAGTTTTGAATTCTCTCTGTGGTGAACATCACACTTGAACATCCGGAGGCCGCCAGCCGGCGCGCGCGCGGAGTTTCGTGACAGCAGCTGAACGCGTATCTGTAGATCAGCCGTTATTCGGGAAGACCGGCCTTTTTCCACCCTTCGCGCCAGCTTTCCGCACAGGCCGGAACGGTAAAGACCGGCAGGCTGGTCTGATCCGAGGAAGCGGTGATATCGGGGCGCAGCGCTTGCAGGTCGCTTATCGCCGCCTGCGCCGCTGCGGCATCGGACATCTGGCCCAAGGCGGCAATAAGCATCAGGTGGCTCATGACAAATCCGGACCGAACGGCCAGAGCGTCACGCGCGGCGGCGGCGGCCTCGTCATACCGGCGCAGCTGAAAAAGCGCACTTGCCCGGGCGATATGTGCCGCATGGCGCATCGGGTCTTTCGGGCTGAGTTCAATGGCATGTGTTGCGTGTTCCAATGCCTCGTCCGACCGGTTCAACATGCACAGGTTGATGGAGGCGAGCATGTGGACGCTTGCAGCATTGGGGTTTTCGGCCAGAGCCTGTTTGAACGCCGCCCGCGCGCGCGGCAAGTCGCGGGCCAGCATCGAGATTGAATGCGCTGCATAAGCCATGGCAATGCCGTCGGCGCGGTCGCTCATGAGAACGCGTTCTGCCGCGCTGATGGCGGCCCTGGGCCCTTCGCCGATGGGGTCGAGCCCCTGAACAAGGCGCTGAATGTGCAGCCAGGCCAGCAGCCCTGCGGCAGCGGCGTAATCCGGGTCGCGGTCCAGCGCCAGCGTCGTCAGCCGGATGGCTTCGCGATTGGCGTCATCTGTCAGCAGATGAAAATGCGACTGCGCCTGAAGATAGAGTTCATAGGCTTCGAGGTTTTCGGTCGGCTTGGCGCGGGACCGGTTCGTTTCGGCGTGGCGCAGCGAAGGTTCGATCGCCGTGACGACCTCTTGCGTGACCTTGTCCTGAAGTTCGAAGATATCGTCCAGCACCCCGTCAAAGCGATCGGCCCACAGGTGGCTGCCATTTTCCGCATCGATCAACTGACCGGTGATCCGGACACGCTGTCCCGCGCGGCGGACGGACCCTTCCAGCACATACCGAACCCCGAGCGCCAGGCCGACCTGGCGGATATCTGTCGTTTTTCCCTTGAAGATGAAGGACGAGTTGCGGGCCACGACCTTAAGCCAGCGAAAGCGCGACAATTCCGTGATGATGTCTTCGGTTATGCCGTCGGCAAAGAACTCTTGCTCGGGGTCGCCGGACATGTTGTCGAAGGGCAGGACGGCGATCCCCGGGCGGGTGTCGGCGGGTGTTGCAAGATTGGCGGTTGAGCCCTTTGGCCAGCACCAGACACCAACGCGGCGCGTGATGTTCTTCAGCTCGGCCTGCCCGCCGCCGCCGAACAGGCCCGCATCACCCCGGTCAAGGCTGTGATGCGCCGTGTCCGAGATCAGGATCTGGTCGGGTTTGGCCAGAGCTTCGAGCCGGGCAGCGACATTGATGCCATCACCGAAGATGTCTTCGCCTTCCGCAATGACCTCGCCCGTGTGAATACCGATGCGCAGCCGCAGCCCTTCGGGCTTGTCGCAGGATTGCAGGGCAATCGCAAAATCCGACGCGTCGGACGTTGACTGGAATTCAGCGATCCAGCCATCCCCCATGCTTTTGATCAATGTGCCGTTGTGGGATTCCAGCAGGGCAGTGAGCGTGTCGTCTCGGAACGATTTCAGCGCTGCAAGTGTACCCTGCCGGTCCTGATCCATAAGCGCTGAGTACCCGACAACGTCAGCCGCCAGCACTGTCGTAAGCCGTCTTTTCATTCGCACCCCCGATGAAAGTGAGGTTAGCGCAGTGATCCGGTTCTGTCAGGCCATTTCCCGGACGGGGGCAATGGCACGCAGCGCGCCATCATGCGGCCCCTGTGCCTTGCGACGCGCTGCGAGAGGTCAGGACCTGCCTCAGCATGATCCGGCCAGCTTTTTCGGTTTCGCTTTCCTTCCAACGCATTCTCATGTATGCGCGCGGTATCTGAGACGTTGTGCCCTGACCCCGGCACTCGAACGGAAGATAAATGGGGTCGGCGGCAATGGGGCCGCCATGCAAAACCGGAGACCCGCAGGGGCGGGAGTGCTCCGTTCTAGGATACGCATATGTTTGATGTAACGAAGAAATCGATGCAGTGGGGCGAGGAAACGCTGACACTGGAAACCGGCAAGGTTGCCCGTCAGGCCGACGGCACCGTGATTGCCACGCTGGGCGAAACCAGCGTCATGGCCAACGTGACCTTTGCCAAGAGCCAAAAACCTGGTCAGGACTTTTTCCCGCTGACCGTACATTACCAAGAGAAATATTACGCCGCCGGTAAGGTTCCGGGTGGCTTCTTCAAGCGCGAAGCGCGCCCGACCGAGAAAGAAACGCTGACCGCGCGTCTGATCGACCGTCCGATCCGCCCGCTGTTCGTTGACGGTTTCAAAAACGAAGTTCTGGTGATGTGCACCGTGCTGAGCCACGATCTGGTCAATGATCCCGACATCGTCGCGATGATCGCCGCGTCGGCTGCACTGACCATTTCCGGCGCGCCGTTCATGGGCCCGATCGCCGGTGCCCGCGTTGGTTTCGTGGATGGCGAATACGTCCTGAACCCGACCGTGGATGACATGCAGGACCTGCGCCTGAACCCTGAACAGCGTCTGGATCTGGTTGTTGCCGGCACCAAAGACGCCGTGATGATGGTGGAATCGGAAGCCTATGAGCTGTCCGAGGCCGAAATGCTGGGTGCCGTGACCTTTGCGCATGCACAGATCCAGCCGGTCATCGACCTGATCATTTCGCTGGCCGAAGACGCCGCGAAAGAGCCGTTTGAATTCGTCGCACCCGATTACTCGGAGCTTTACGCCGCTGTTTCGGCTGCCGGTGAAGAGCAGATGCGCGCCGCGTTCGCGATCACCGACAAGCAGGAGCGCACCGCCGCTGTTGCCGCTGCCCGTGAAGCGATCAAGGAAGCGCTGACCGAGGAACAGCTGGAAGACGCCAATCTTGGCTCGGCGATGAAAAAGCTGGAAGCCGGTATTCTGCGCGGTGACGTCGTCAAGGGCGGCAAGCGCATCGACGGTCGTTCGACCACCGATGTGCGTGCCATCGAAGCCGAAACCTCGCTGCTGCCGCGCACACACGGCTCTGCCCTGTTCACCCGCGGTGAAACTCAGGCGCTGGCCGTGACCACGCTGGGCACCGGCGACGATGAGCAGTTCATCGATGCGCTGCACGGCAACTTCAAATCGAACTTCCTGCTGCATTACAACTTCCCTCCGTACTCGGTGGGTGAAGTGGGCCGAGTGGGTTCGCCCGGCCGTCGCGAAATCGGTCACGGTAAGCTGGCATGGCGCGCGCTTCAGGCGGTTCTGCCTGCGCCGACCGACTTCCCCTATACCATCCGCGTGGTGTCCGAGATCACTGAATCCAACGGCTCCAGCTCGATGGCGTCTGTCTGCGGCGGTTCGCTGTCGATGATGGATGCGGGTGTTCCGCTGAAAGCCCCGGTTGCAGGTGTGGCCATGGGTCTGATCCTGGAAGATGACGGGTCTTACGCAGTTCTGACCGACATTCTGGGTGACGAAGACCACCTGGGCGACATGGACTTCAAGGTTGCGGGTACTGCAAACGGCATCACCTCGCTTCAGATGGACATCAAGGTCGCGGGCATCACGCCTCAGATCATGGAAACCGCCCTGGCACAGGCCAAGGACGGCCGGATGCACATCCTGGGCGAGATGGGCAAAGCCCTGTCCGAGACCAACGAGTTCTCGGTCCACGCGCCGCGCATCGAGACCATGAACATCCCGACCGACAAGATCCGTGAAGTGATCGGTTCGGGCGGCAAGGTCATCCGCGAGATCGTCGAGGTTTCGGGTGCCAAGGTCGACATCAACGACGATGGCGTCATCAAGATCGCATCGCCCGATGGGGAATCGATCAAGAAGGCCTATGACATGATCTGGTCGATCGTGGCCGAGCCGGAAGAAGGTCAGGTCTATACCGGCAAGGTGGTCAAGATCGTCGATTTCGGTGCCTTCGTGAACTTCTTTGGCAAGCGCGACGGTCTGGTCCACGTGTCCCAGATCGAAAACCGCCGCCTGAACCATCCGTCGGATGTTCTGAAGGAAGGTCAGGAAGTGAAGGTCAAGCTGCTGGGCTTTGACGATCGCGGCAAGGTTCGCCTTTCGATGAAAGTGGTCGACCAGGAAACCGGCGAAGAGATCGTTCCCGAGAAGAAAGAAAAGAAAGAGGAAAGCGCAGAGTAATCTGCCCACCCTCTGATTGAATGCGAAAGGCCCCGGTTTCGACCGGGGCTTTTTTTGTCCGCGCGGTCAGGAGTGTCGGGCCTCCCGTGGCTTGGTAAATCAATTATTAACACTTCATGCGTGTATTTACTCAACCATAAGGATGATCATGTTGCATTCAGGGATGCTTTTCGACCGTGGCCTCGATAACCGTTTTCGAAATCAGCGCAGACCCCTACAGCAATAAAAGCGTCGATATTACTGCCGCTTATTCCGTTGATATCACCGACAATGACGCCCTGTTGCAGGATCCCGACCCTGACAGCGCGCAGCTTGATCTGTCGGCCCTGCCCGGTTTTTCCGGGACAAGCCAGAATTTCAGCACTTTCGAAAGCTATTCGGGGACGGTGAACGGGGCGCCTGTCACCTTCATTCTGGTTCAGTTCTCGAACCCGCGCTACATCATCGTCACCTCGGGTCAGGCGCAGCTGAACGATACGATCACGGGGACCAGCTTTGGCGGGACGGCAGCGCCAACTACTTATCAGACCCTGCCGTCTTTCGTGTGCTTTACCGCCGGGTCCCTGATCCGGACACCCGCCGGGCTGCGCCGGGTCGAAACCCTGAACCCCGGCGACCCGGTTGTCACTGCCAAGGGCCATATCCGCCCGGTGCGCTGGGTCGGCAGGCGTCGCTTGTCAGCGCAGGAGTTGCAACAGGACCCTCATCTCTGTCCGGTTCGGATCATGGCGGGATGTTTCGGGCCAAACAGCCCCAACCGTGATCTGGTCGTCTCGCCACAACACCGGATCGCCGTCACCTCGGCGATGATGGAGCTGATGCATTGCGAGACCGCGATGCTGGCCCCGGCCAAGGGGCTGATCAACGGGCGGACAATCGTTCAGGAGCTGCCCGCGCAAGGGGTCGAGTATGTCCATATCCTTTTTGACCGGCATGAGTTGGTGAATGTCGAAGGGGTCTGGTCCGAATCCTTCTATCCCGGCGACACGACACTGGGCGCGATGGCTCCCGCCACAAGGCGCGAGCTGTTCACCCTGTTCCCGGATCTGGCCTGCGGTGCCGGTGGCTATGGGTCAACCGCGTTGCCGGTGCTGAAACCCTTTGAGGTTCGGGTGCTGAAGGCGGATCTGACGCTGCCCTGCTGGTCATCGGTCCCGAACACATCTGCGCACGCCGCCTGACAGGGGTGCCGATCAGTGAGCAACCCCGCCGGGCCCATGTTTCAGAAGATGCCACTGGCCATAGCTGTCCTTCAGGTCCAGCTTTATCGCGGCATCAGAGCGGGTCGAGGCGCTGCCAATCTCGGCAATGGAAAACTCGATCCCGCCGGGGATATCGATGCGCACCCGATGCGCGCCGCCGCCATGCGGGGCCTGAATCGGCTGTCCGGTGGATTTCAGAACATCACCAACGGTAACGCTGGCCGTGCGTTCTTCGAGGTCCATCTCGAATTCGATCGGCAGGTAAAGCGTGTCATGAACCGTCTCGCACATTGCCCTGAACACATACCAATGCGTCGCCATCTCTTCGGTTTCTTCACCGTGAAAGACCTTTTCCAGCGCGTCGCGCTGTGCCGGGGTTGCTGCGGGATCAACGATCACCTGCATCTCGCCGCCGCCCTCAAAGATCGGCCCCGGCCAGGCATAGATCAGCGCGGCTTTGGTCCCGCTGAGGTCGGTGTCACCGAAATGCCCTTTGGTCACCTCCAGCACTTCGAACCCCCGGCAATCGCCATGGGTCGGCAACTCTTCGAACTGGCAGGGGCAGGCATAGCCGCAGTTGCAGTTCCCGAAACTCTCTCCTTCAACATACCAATCTGTAAAAGCCATGGTCTTCTCCTGCTTTGAACAGTCCGAAAGCCCGAGGTGATTGGTCGCATGCCTGAGTTTTGCCCCTAAGCACCCTATCACAATTCGGCGCGAACCAGAACCTGAGGGGCCCGAAGAAGCCGATGAACAGCGCTGCCCCAGCCCCGGATCTATTCACTCACGCGCGTCCAAAAACCTGTGAAACGAAGTGATAACCCCGCGCCTTTCCTTTCCGTCAAACCCGCCCACATCGAGGCCAAGCAGAGTTTTGGAGCAACGGAGACAATCATGTTCAAGCACATTTTACTTACCTCAACGGCCCTCGCCGCCAGCGCGACGGCGCTTGCCGCGCAGAGCCTGGGCGACGGCACCTATGTTCAGGGTTTTGTCGGGTACAGCCAGCTGCAGGACAGCGATTTCGCAGGCACGATCGGCGGCACGCCCCAATCCGTCGACACGGAGTTCGACGCGGGATTCGGCCTGGGCGTGGCCATCGGCAAGGAAATCCCGCAATGGTCAAATGACAGGTTCGGCACGCGGATTGAGCTGGAGCTGTCTTACCGCGACAGCGACGTGGATGGTGTGAACTTCTCGGGCAACGGGCCGGGGGCCGAGGGCAATATCTCGGGCGATGTCACGCAGACCTCATTGTTTGCCAATGTGCTGTTCGATTTCAAACAGGCGGGTGCGCTGACGCCCTATGCCGGGTTTGGTCTGGGGGCCACCTATTCGGATCTGGATTTTGCCTATGGGCCCGGTGTGGCGCTGGATGACAGCGACACCACCTTTGCCGCGCAGCTGATCGCCGGTGTGGCTTACGAGATCAACCCGTCAACCGCCTTTACCGTCGACGCCCGCTATGCCCGCGCCTTTGACGTCTCGTCGCGGCGACTGGCCCCGAACGGCGCGTTGACCGGCACCGTCGAAGACGATCTGGATACGTTCAGTGTCAATTTCGGGCTTCGGTACAAGTTCTGAGGTCCAGGGGCAGGTCTCCCTTCGGTTACCCTGCCCCCGCCTGCTTCATCTGGCCCCAAATATCCTCGGGGGGAAATCGTGCCGGCAGGCACGATGGGGGGCAGACAGCCCCCCTGACCCGGCACCCGCCTTAAGACGGCGCTTTGGTCTTGCGCAGATAGGGAAAGATCGTCTCGAACGCGCCGAATTTGGCCTTGGCGTCTTCGTTCGACACTGAGGGCGGGATGATCACGTCTTCACCCGGCACCCAGTTGGCAGGCGTTGCGACACCCTTCGACGACATCTGCAACCCGTCCAGCGCGCGCAGGATTTCCGCAAAGTTGCGGCCCACGGTCATCGGATAGGTCATCGACAGTTTCAGCTGCTTGTCAGGGCCGATGATAAAGACCGACCGCACGGTGGCGCTGTCCGCCGGGGTGCGACCATCAGGCAGGTAGGCTTCGGCGGGCAGCATGTCGAAGGCTTTCGACACCGCCAGCCCCTCATCAGCGATGATCGGGAACCCGGGATTGGCCTTGCCGTATTCCTCGATATCCTTCTTCCACTTCTTGTGGTCTTCGACACCGTCAACCGACACGCCGATCACCTTGGTGTTGCGCGCGGCCCATTCGTCGTTCAGCTGCGCGACGGCCGAGAATTCGGTGGTGCAGACAGGCGTGAAATCCTTGGGGTGCGAGAACAGAATGGCCCAGCTGTCGCCAATCCAGTCGTGAAACTGAATGGTGCCCTGATCTGTTTCTGCGGTGAAGTTCGGGACCGTATCGTTGATGCGCAAACCCATGGGGTATCTCCTTTCCAGTATTAACCTGAGTCGATTGCCCGCAACCTAATCACTTTGCCCATGGGTTAAAACTTGCATCGTGGTCGCGGCCTGGAAATTCACCGGTTTCACTGGAAAAATAATTTGATCAAATTATCTATTGCCCCCTGTTCGCTTGGGTGACAGAGTGTCGGCGAACAGCCGGATTCTAGCTGGACCGACAGGAGGGCTCAGGATGATCGAAAAGCGGAACTTCTATATCAATGGTCAATGGATCGCGCCGTCGCAACCCAATGATTTCGAGGTCATCAACCCCTCGACCGAGGAGCCGTGCGCGGTGATCTCACTGGGTGGGCAGGCCGACACGGATGCGGCAGTTGCCGCCGCCAAGGCCGCCCTGCCGGGCTGGATGGCAACGCCGGTGGAGACCCGCATCGCGCTGGTCGAGAAGCTGATCGACATCTACCAGACCCGCACGGAAGATCTGGCGCAGGCCATGTCGCTGGAAATGGGCGCGCCGATTGACATGTCGCGCAGCCAGCAGGTTGGTGCAGGCACATGGCATTTGCAGAACTTCATCCGCGCGGCCAAGGCGTTTCAGTTTGAACGCCCTCTGGGGGATGACGCCCCGAATGACCGGATCATCTATGAGGCGGTTGGCGTGGCCGCATTGATCACGCCCTGGAACTGGCCGATGAACCAGGTCACGCTCAAGGTCGGTGCAGCGGCGATTGCGGGCTGCACGATGGTTCTGAAACCCTCCGAGCAAAGCCCGCTGAACGCGGTGATCTTTGCCGAGATGATGGACGAGGCAGGGTTCCCGCCCGGTGTCTTCAATCTGGTGAACGGCGATGGCGCGGGCGTTGGCTCGCAGCTGTCGGGTCATCCCGACGTGGATATGGTCAGCTTTACCGGCTCGACCCGTGCGGGTACGGCGATTTCGAAGAACGCGGCGGAAACGCTCAAGAAAGTGCATCTGGAACTGGGCGGCAAAGGCGCCAATGTGGTCTTTGCCGATGCCGATGAAAAGGCTGTCAAACGCGGCGTGCTGCATATGATGAACAACACCGGCCAGAGCTGTAACGCGCCGAGCCGGATGCTGGTGCAGCGCCCGATCTATGATCAGGCCGTTGAGATCGCCGCCGAGGTCGCCAGCAAGGTCACAGTGGGCAGCGCCGCAGAAGAGGGCCGCCATATCGGACCCGTCGTGAATGAGGTTCAGTGGACCAAGATTCAGGACCTGATCCAGAAAGGTATCGACGAAGGGGCGCGGCTGGTCGCGGGCGGCACCGGACGCCCCGAGGGGCTGAACAAGGGCTATTATGTCCGCCCGACGGTCTTTGCCGATGCCAACAACCAGATGACCATCGCGCGCGAGGAAATCTTTGGCCCGGTTCTGACCATGATCCCCTTCGACACCGAGGAAGAGGCTGTCGAGATCGCCAATGACACACCTTATGGCCTGACCAATTATGTGCAGACGCAGGACAAGGCGCGCGCCAACCGCATGGCGCGGGTTCTGCGGTCGGGCATGGTCGAGATGAACGGCCAGTCGCGCAGCGCGGGCTCTCCGTTTGGTGGGATGAAGCAATCCGGCAACGGGCGCGAAGGTGGCGTTTGGGGGCTGGAGGACTTTCTGGAAGTCAAATCCGTCGGCGGCTGGGCGGCTGAATAATACACCCAGCGCAATGCGAGATGAGAGGGCGAGGCAACGCGGTTGCCTCGCCCGTGTTATGTCAGACAGGCCGCACCACTAGCTGGGGTTCCCCGTCGGACGTATGGCGACGGGAACGACCGTCCCAACCAATCTCTCCGGTCACGCGCTGGCGATAGGCCGAGAAACTGTCGAACCGGACCACATCGACGGGCGTGTCGAACTGCAGGGTCACCCGGCGGTGCGCACCGTCCCCCAACATGGTCAGACCACGAATTTCCGCTGTGAACGGCTGGCCCAGGTAGCGACCTTCGACCCGGTCCCCCACACACAAACGCATCCGGTTGCCCGCCATCGCGTGCAATGTGTTCCAGTCGCGCACCCCATGTTGATGCGCCACCAGTTCCAGGGCCTGACCGTGCGACAGCTGAACGCCGGTGTCGCGCAGTTTCCGTCGCAGGCGTTTGGCCTGCTCTTTCAGCTCCTCCAGCGGAGCGATGTCTTGTGACAGTGTCATGTTTTGCCTCGTTTCCTTGAACGGGCGCGAGTTTAGGACGGGGTTCGCATTACCATCCGCGCGCCGGGAAAGGGCAACAGATGTTTGTTCAACCGGGTTTCACCAAAGCCAATGGCCGCGAACGGCAGGGGACCCGAACCTGCGGTGCTTTTTGGCAGCGGTCCGGCCTTCTGTCAATCAGGCGTCGGCCTGTGCCGCCTCATAGGCCAGCATGGCCCGTTTGACCGGCAGACCCCAATGATAGCCGCCCAACCCCCCGGATTTGCGCAGGGCGCGGTGACACGGGATCAGCCAGCTGACCGGGTTTCGGCCAACGGCCGTGCCCACGGCGCGCACGGCCTGCGGCGAACCCACGCGCTGCGCGATCTCGGAATAGGTCGTCACCTGCCCCGACGGTATGTGCATCAGTGCTTCCCACACTTTGATCTGCAAGGGCGAGCCGATCAGGTAGAGCGGTGTCGGCTCTGACCGGTCGCTGGCCGTGCCGAATGCGCTGAGAACCCAGGGGCGCAGGCGCATCGGATCTTCGACATAATCCGCGTTGGGCCAGCGCGAAACCATATCCTCCATCGCCGCCTTCTCTCCGGTTTCGGCCCCGAAGGCGATGCCGCAGATGCCCTTGTCGGTGCCCATGACCAGCGCGGGGCCAAAGGGGCATTCGAACCAGCCCCAGTAGATCGTCAGACCCGCGCCCCTGCGGGCATATTCGCCGGGGCTCATGGATTCCCATTTCAGGAACAGATCATGCAGGCGGCCACTGCCGGACAGGCCCACGTTATGGGCGGTTTCAAGCGTAGTGAACCGTTCGCGCAGCAGCGCCTTGGCATGGCCCAGCGTCAGGTATTGCTGGTACCGTTTTGGCGACACTCCGGTCCAGCGCGAAAACAGGCGCTGGAAATGGGCCGGGCTCATGTCCATCTGGCGGGCCAACTCATCAAGGCTCAGGCCCTCGCCGCCCTGATCGATCAGCTCGATTGCCCGGCGCATGACGTTGTAGTGGTATCCGCTTTCGGGGGTCTGGACGTTCATGGTTGCACCTCATTGCCTGGCACAAACCATAGCGCGCGCGACACGCTGCCGCGACCCGGAACTTGCGCATTGGCTTTGGGCTTGTGTCGCGGCCCCTCGGGCGGCATTAAGGCCCGGATGGCAAAGCAACTCGACTATCATACGATCCGCGAGATCTTTACGCGCTTTCAGGAGGCCGACCCCGAACCCAAGGGTGAGCTTGAGCATGTGAATGTCTACACGCTGGTCGTGGCCGTGGCGCTGTCGGCGCAGGCAACCGATGCGGGGGTCAACAAGGCCACCCGCGAGTTGTTCAAGATCGCCGATACGCCGCAAAAGATGCTGGATCTGGGCGAAGAGGGCCTGATCGAGCATATCAAGACCATCGGCCTGTTCCGCCAGAAGGCCAAGAACGTCATCAAGCTGAGCCGTATTTTGGTCGAAGACTATGGCGGTGAAGTCCCAAATTCCCGCGCAGCGCTGCAATCGCTGCCGGGTGTCGGACGCAAGACCGCCAACGTAGTGCTGAACATGTGGTGGCGGCAGCCGGCGCAGGCTGTGGACACGCATATCTTTCGCGTCGGCAATCGCACCGGCATCTGCCCCGGCAAGGACGTAGACGCGGTCGAGCGCGCCATCGAAGACAATATCCCCGCCGATTTTCAACTCCATGCGCATCACTGGCTGATCCTGCATGGCCGGTACCATTGCAAGGCGCGCAAGCCGCAATGCCCGACCTGCATCATCCGTGATCTCTGTCAATTCGAGGACAAGACATTATGAAAACCTACCAGCTGACCGGTATCGGAAATGCCGTTGTGGACGTGATCTCGCAGGCCGATGACAGTTTCCTGGAACTGATGGGCATTGAAAAAGGCATCATGCAGCTGATCGAGCAGGAGCGTGGCGAGCTGCTGTATGCCTCGATGGAGGGTCGGGTACAGACACCGGGCGGGTCTGTTGCCAACACGATTGCGGGCGCAGGTGCGCTGGGGCTGGATGCTGCCTTTATCGGGCGGGTGCATGACGATGCGCTGGGCCGGTTCTATGCGGATGCGATGAACGAAGATGGCGTCGATTTCGTCAACCCGCCGGTTCCGGGCGGGGAATTGCCGACCTCGCGCTCGATGATCTTTGTCTCGCCCGATGGCGAGCGGTCGATGAACACCTATCTGGGCATCTCCTCGGAACTGTCGTCGCATGACGTGCCCGATGAGGTCGCCGGAAGCAGCCAGATCATGTTCCTTGAGGGCTATCTGTTCGACAAGGAAAAGGGAAAGGCCGCGTTTCTTGAGGCCGCGCGCGCCTGCCACAAGGGCGGCGGCAAGACCGGGATCGCCATTTCCGACCCGTTCTGCGTGGAACGGCACCGGGTCGATTTCCTGCTGCTGATCGAGAATGAGCTGGATTTCGTCATCGGCAACGAGGCCGAAATCAAATCGCTGTTTGAAACCGACGATCTGGAAGAGGCGCTGATCAAGACCGCCGAGATTTGCCCGCTGGTGGTTTGCACGCGCTCGGGTGATGGCGTGACCGTCCTGAACGGAGGCGCGCGCATCGACGTGCCGGTCAAGAGGATCGTGCCGGTAGACGCAACCGGTGCCGGTGACCAGTTCGCCGCGGGGTTCCTGTATGGAATGGCCACAGGGCGCGATTACGAGACCTGCGCCAGGATCGGCAACGTCTGCGCCCGCGAGGTCATCAGCCATATCGGCCCAAGACCCGAGGCGGATATGCTGGAATTGTTGCGGGAAGAAGGGCTGCTTTGAGCCCATTTTGTTGAAAAACCCCTCCTTTATCGAAGGCTGAACGGCCAATCCGCATGTTGCGGGCTGGGTATTGCGTTGTGATCCGGTCCGCGCGGTGGTTTTGTGAAGAGGTGCAACTGGCTTGAAGTCATTCGGACTACGGTTGGCCCACTCATTGAAGCGTGCTGCCTTTTTGAGCGTCCAATCATTCTTACCCTTAAGGGTGTTTGCTTGCTTTAACCTCTGTCTACGCGCAAGTGCCTTGGATTTTGGTCTTCGTTGCCCCAAGTTTGCGCCGGAGCACACAACGCGGACCCAGAAACACGTGCGGCGTGCCAGTGTCGATTGGCGCGTGGACGAGAGGCATATCCTGGTCGGTGGCAAAAGCGGGACCCATCAACGCATGCAACAGTCCCGCAATGCCGGTGTATCCGTAGAAGTCTGAACGTCAATGAACGCTTTGTTTTTTTAGCCGAGTTGTTTGGTCCACAAAACAACGCGTTCGATCTCTTGGATCAGGCAATCCTGAAAATCCCTGTCTATCTGTGAAGCGTTGATGCCAATTGGTTCAACGACCGCAAACCGATAGAGAGGAAGGTCCTCTACGATCCGCGGCCGTCCTTTGTTCCCTTGCAACCAATGAAAAGCCGTAAATGCATCCACGAGAGGCAACCCACCGCAGGATTTGCTAAGAGAAAGTGCAGCTAAAGATGTTTCGACAGTCACCGGTGGGCGCTCACCCTCTAGCAAGTCACTTAGCGACAAAGCACTCTCAACTTCGTTGCGCAGCCCGATGATCTGATAGGGCGCCATCTGTTCCAGTGTCAGCGCCCCCTGACCTGCGGCTAAAGGGTGACCTTCGGGAACAAAACAAATATGTGGTAAGCTTCCCTCAAACAGGACGTTCATTTGCTTCAGAGAGCGCGAAACATAAGCGAAGCCTGTTCTCATCGCGCCGAAACGGGCATAGTCCAGTATCCAGTTTGAAGATCGTACCCGCCAATCGATCCGAATGTTCTTTTCCGCTATGTTCAGCCGTCTCAGGGCCTGAGGCACGAGGTCTAATGAGGCGGCGGTTATTGTGGCAATTGACAAGGACCCGCGATCCTTCCGAGCGATCTGAGAGGCGATCTCGTTCAAGTTCGCAAGGGCCGAAAAATTGCGTTTAACCTCTTGATAGAATTCTTCCGCTTCGGGGAGCGGTGTCACACCCTTACTCCGGCGACGAAACAAAGGAACGCCAAACTCCCGCTCCAGATCCGACAAAAGCCGGCTGACGCTGGGTTGTGACAGATTCAACCTGCGACCAGCAGCGGAAACCGACCCGGTTTGCATGATCGCAGAGAAGACGTTGAGTTGGTTATGGGTGAACATTGGTATTCGATTAACAAATATCAGTCGAAACAGATAGTATTATTTCAAATGTAAGCGCTGTGGTACTGTCCCGTTGTTTCGGAGGGCAGCGCCAAGAATGAAGAAAAATGTCATTTTGATTATGACGGACCAGCAACGCGCGAACAGTCTGGGCTGCACCGGAAACAAGCATGTCAGGACACCGAATATAGACGCACTGGCCCAGCGGGGCGCCGTCTTTACCAAGCATTTCACACCGCACCAGATCTGCTCTCCAAGCCGGTCCACTTTGTTCAGCGGTCAGTATGCAAGGTCGCACGGCCTGACGCGCAACGGGGTTGCCCTGCCTGAGGATCTGAAACTGATCACCCATGACTTTCAGGCCATGGGGTACAAGACCCATGGGGTTGGGAAATTCCACTTCCAACCTATTCTGGCCGGGCCAGAGCATCTTATGCCGGATTCAAACGCCTTTTGGGACTTACCGGAAAGTGAGGGATGGTGCGGCCCCTTTTACGGGTTTGACGCGGTCGACATTCTGATTGGAGAATCCGTTAGTGCCACAAAAGGTGGGCATTATGCCCGTTGGCTGGAATCCGTCGCGCCGGGAGCGGCCGAGCTCTATCTCCCGGAAAACGCGCTTGAACCGCAATGTGGGGATATTGACGAAGTTTGGAAATCGGCCATCCCTTTCGACTTGCATTACAACTCTTGGATTACAGATCGGGCCTGCGAGTTCCTGACTGAAAATGACGGGTCAGACCCGTTCTTTCTGTTTGTTTCCTTTCCCGATCCGCACCATCCTTTTTCCCCCCCTGCGCCATGGTGCGACATGTACGATCCGGCGGACATGCCAATGCCCTCATATGTGCCTGATGAGCTGTCAGCGATGCCGTCTTTCCTGCGCGAAGGCGATGAAGAGGAAAAAGGTAAAAGCTATGTGGACTTCCTGCGCGATCCGGGGCCACCGCGAGAACAGGGTTTTTTACAGACAACATCGAACTTCTCGGACGATTCAATTCGCCGTGCGATCGCATATACCAATGGAATGATTTCGATGATTGACGCTTGCGTCGGCCGGATCATGGCACAGGCGGAGCATCAGGGTCTCCTTGAAGACACCGTTGTCATTTTCACCTCGGATCATGGCGAGTTGTTGGGTGATCACGGGCTTATCCGAAAAGGCCCCAGCCCCTACAGATCGCTTTTGCACGTACCGCTGATCGCTGCAGGTCCGGGGATCGAGCCTGGCGAACGTCACGGGACAACAAGTCATCTGGATCTGCGCGCGACCCTGCAGGATTTTTTGGAGCTGGAGTATCAGCCGACCGAAGGGGTCTCTTTCGCTCACCTGATGACGCAGGCAGATGGCCCGGGGCGTCGGGCGTTTTTTGCCGAATATCACCCACGTACGCGCATGGACACTTACAACCAGACGGTAATGACAGACGAATGGCGTGTCACAATCTATCCTCAAAACGCAGACTGGGGAGAGATGTTCGATCTTCGCAACGATCCGGGTGAACACGTCAATCTCTTCTTCAAAGAAGAATACCGCAGCACGCGTGACGAGATCATTGAAAAATTGTCACGACACTTTCCGCCAGCTGCGGATGCAGGCGGAGTGTCACTTGCAACCTACTAATCAAATCTGAGCTCTCAAACGACAACGGGGAAGTCACCATGAACGAACATATCAAATATCTGGCAAAACAGGCAGCGCTTGGCAAAATGGACGTGTCGCGGTTTGCTGCCGCTCCTTTGATAGCATTTATTGCAGCAAAGGAGACGAACTATGGGACTGAAACGGACGGACGAATTTC
>NZ_JBQERN010000018.1:0-61973 GCF_056535105.1 Ruegeria sp. O5
CAGAGCCAATGATCCCAAACGCATGTTCAATACCATGCATCTGCAAAACCTTAACAAAGGCCTCTTCCGTCGTCATCTTCATAGGGGTGTTCTCCAAGCAAGAGTGAGAAAACCGGGCACCGGGACCCGGGGGTTGATATGGTTTTGGCGTAAGGGTGCGACCTGCGTTAGGGCCAGACGCGTCTGCGGAATATGTCCAGTGCGATCTCAGGCAGACCGGATAGCATCCGCGATCAGTTCGACGCCGGGGCCTATGCGGTTGGTCGAAATTGAAGAGTACCCGAGGCGGTAGAAGTTCTGCGGCCTGTCGGGCCCCGAGAAAAACGGAGCACCCGGTTCGATATGAACACCCTGGTTCTGCAGCTTTAGCGCAAGCTGCGTTGTGTTGACGTGCTCGGGGGCCGACATCCACATTGATGAGCCGCCCATTACGCCCCGTCCAGCCACTGTGAGCCCGCTTTCTTCGATGGCTTTGTCCATCGCATCGCGCCGCTCTTGCAGGGCTTTCGACATACGTCGGATCTGCGCGTCGTAATGGCCCAATGACAGAAAATACGCTGCCGTGCGCTGAATATGACCCGGAGGGTGGCGCAGGACCAACGAGCGAAGAGCACGTGCTTCGCGGATGAAAGGCTCGGATCCGACCATGTATCCAAGCCGCAATCCCGGAAACAGCGACTTGGAAAAACTGCCGACGTAAATCACGCGCCCATCCCGATCCATGGACTTGAGTGCAGGTGAAGGTGCGCTGCGAAAGGCCATTTCGAATTCATAGTCGTCCTCGACAACCATTGCATCCAGATCGCGTGCCCGATCCAGTAGCTTGTTGCGGCGGTCGATCGGCATCGTCGCGGTTGTCGGGCTTTGATGGCTGGGGGTGGTAAAGATGACATCTGCTTCGTCGGGGATCGCTTCTGGTGGCAAGCCGTCGCGATCGACGCTCAGGGGGGTCACAGCGCAGTCCCAGTGGTTCAAAAGGCTTCGCAGCGCGTAGTAGCAGGGATCTTCGATTACGGCCGTGCGTTTGTGTGTCAGCAAGATGCGTGAGGCCAGCCAAAGCGCGTTCTGCGCGCCCAGGGTGATCAAGATCTCTTCGGGGCGGGCGACGATACCACGGCGCGGCAGGGTGTGGCGCGCGATGAATTCGATTAGCAACGGATCATCCTGATCCACGTAATCCCCTGTCAGCGAATCGAAGTCTTTGTGCCCCAATGCGCGAACCGCGCATAATCTCCAGTTGGCGTGATCAAACAGGGTTCGGTCGGCCTGACCGTAGATGAACGGATAGCGGTATTCGCGCCAATTGCTGGGTTTCGGCAGGACGTCGCTGTCCAGAAAGCGGCGCGCCAATGCCCTGTCCCAGTCGACAGATTCCGTGCCGCGCTGCACGGGCGAGTATTTGGGCGGAACCGGTGCGTTTTGCGAGACGTAATATCCTGACCGGCCCTTTGCCGTCAGATAATCATTTGCCAGCAACTCGGTATAGGCAAGCGTCACCGTGATGCGGCTGACACCCAGATGTGCGGCCAGCTTTCGCGAGGATGGCAGTTTTTCCCCCACGTGAAAGCGACCGGACAGAATGCCCTCGGCAATCATCTGCTGGATCTGGGCCTGCAACGTGCCCTGACCGTTGAGCTCAAGAAAGAATGTTTCGACCGATATCCCCATGCCTGCTTATAGGCTGGACTTAAGGCAGGGGCAATCTGGACTTACAGTGTCATGGAAAATTTTCCCAAGGTGGGTTGACCAGGGTCCTTTGTGAAACTACAAAACTAGAAATCTAGTTTAATGGAGGCAACTCATGTGGGAAACTGCTGCTGCCGGATTTTCCGCCATGGGTTCGGAAGCCCGGCTGAAAGTCCTCAAGACGCTAGTGCGGGCTGGTGAGGCCGGTCTGACCGTTGGCGAAATCCAGAACCGGACGGGGATTGCCCCGTCGACTTTGGCGCACCACCTGCGGTTTCTTGCAGCCGGAGGTGTGGTCGAGCAGGAAAAGATCGGTCGCACCACGATCAACCGGGCCTGTTATGACGAATTGAAGACGCTGGCGCAGTTCATTCTTAGCGAATGCTGCGCTGACGCGGTTGGAAAGGCGGCCAACGATGGCTGAATTGACGCAATCGCCCCGGCTGACCGCCAAAGGTGCACTTGAGATGATCAAGACACCCTGGGCATTGATTGTCGCCATTCTTGTGGCGGTGGCCGTTCTCGACCCCGGCAACATGCGCGAGGTTGCGAGTTTTGCAGTCAGGGCCTTGGCGCATACAGGACAATACATCCTGTTTGCCGTGCTTCTGTTGTCATATCTCAAGGCAACCGGGGCCGAGGTGATGGTGGCGCGCGCCTTTGAAGGGCGCGAGACCCGGATGATCTTTCTGGCCGCCCTGTTCGGCGGACTTGCACCATTTTGTTCTTGCGAAGTCATTCCCTTTATTGCGGGCTTGCTTGCACTCGGAGCGCCGCTGTCGGCCGTGATGGCGTTCTGGCTCAGCTCGCCATTGATCGACCCGCCGACGCTTTTGATTACGGCTGCTGCGCTGGGATGGCCCTTTGCCATCGGTAAAGCGGTTGCAGCCGTTGCGCTTGGCCTGTTCGGCGGGTTCGCGGTTCGGTTACTGATGCAGCAGGGGGCATTTGCCCAGCCCTTGCGCGAATACAAACCTGCCGGGTGTTGCGGATGTGGTCCGAAAGCGGATGACAAGCCGGTCTGGAAGTTCTGGCAAGAGCCCGAGCGTCGCGTTCGGTTTCGTTCGGAGTTCGTACACAACGGGCTGTTCCTGCTGAAGTGGCTGGCACTGGCCTATGTGCTCGAAGCTTTGTTGGTCAACTATGTGCCTGCGGACCTGATCGCTGGCGTCGTTGGCGGAGAAGGCGTGCTGCCGATCATCGTTGCCGCGCTGGTGGGGATGCCGGCCTATCTGAACTCTTACGTCGCGCCGCCGCTGCTGGCGGGTCTGATCGATCAGGGCATGACCGCGGGGGCTGCGATGTCGTTCATGGTTGCGGGTGCCGTCAGTTCCATACCGGCGATGGCCGCAGTCTGGTCATTGGTCAAACCGCGCGTGTTTGCGACTTACCTGAGCCTTGGTGTGGGGGGCGCAATAATCGCAGGCATCATCTTTCAGGTGGTATGAACGAAAAAGCCGCCCGGTGTCAGCATCGGGCGGCCTTGTTTTGTCTGAAATTTCGATCAACCGGATTCGCAGAGACGGGGCAGTTTGAACCGATACCGGGCTTCGCCGCTTTTGACGTAGATGCGTTTTTCCACGCAGGCCGTCGTTCCAACGGTTTGTGAAATCTGCGACTCGGTCGACGTAATCGACGTGGCCGATCCATCGGGCAGGCGAACCGAGGCTACGACGCCGTTCTTCAAGTCCCCGTTCACCGGGGTTGCGGACAGAACCGGTACGATCAGGAAAGCCTCGTGTTCGTGTTCGCCTTCGTCCCCCAGCAGAAACAAGGTGGTGACGATGGCGATCATGACAACACCACCCGCCAGACCCAGCCCCCATGTCCTGAGAAAGGCGTAGATCGTTACGGCGCGGTGCGGGCCGAAAATCGCAGAAAGAATGCTCAGCATGACAAGTCCGTCAAAAAAGCCCCAGCCGTTCCGACCGGGGCTGATTGTCTGTTACAGACGAGGATCATCCTCGTCTTCATCATCCGCCCCGCCTTTGGGCAGGTTGAAGAAACTGTCGGCGTCGATGATAGGCTCGTCGTCTTTTTCATCCGACCGATCATCGGACAGCGAGAAGGTTTCCAGACCTTCGATCGCGGTCGGGATTTTCGGCGCAGCGTCCATTTCCAGCGATTGCTCGGTCGAAACCAGCTTGCGACGCTCGTCATCGCTCATCACGCCGCCTTCGGCTGCTTTCTTGGCAGCGGCCTTCTGCACGATCGCATCCAGTTCGGACTGTTTGCACAGGCCCAAAGCAACCGGGTCGATCGGCTGCATGTTTGAGATGTTCCAGTGCGTGCGCTCGCGGATCGACTGGATGGTCGGCTTGGTGGTGCCAACCAGCTTGGCGATCTGGCCGTCGCTGAGTTCGGGGTGGAACTTGACCAGCCACAGGATCGAGTTCGGACGGTCCTGACGCTTGGACAGCGGGGTATACCGCGGGCCACGGCGCTTTTCTTCGCCGGATGCCGCCGGATTGAACTTGAGCTTCAGCTTGTGCAGCGGGTTTTTCTGCGCGGCGTCGATCTCATCCTGTGTCAGCTGGTTGTTTGCGATCGGGTCAAAGCCCTTTACGCCTGCGGCCACATCGCCATCGGCGATGCCCTGCACTTCCAGTTCGTGCATTCCTACGAAATCCGCGATCTGCTTAAAGCTGATCGTGGTGTTGTCCACCAGCCATACGGCGGTTGCCTTGGCCATAAGCGGTTTTGCCATCAGCCCGTCTCCTATACATACATCTTTCCCGTCGCCGGAATTCGGCGGCCCCTTGGTCTTGGGGCAGGTTTCCGTTGTCGGGGAACTTGGCCCGTATATAGTCGCCACGCAGCAAGAAGGGAAGAGGCGAATGCGCTGGGTCGTATTGTGGGTCTTCAGCGCGATGACAGCGCTGGCCGAAGGTGAAAAAGCAGGTGAGTTCGACTATTACGTCCTGTCGCTTAGCTGGTCGCCCAATTGGTGCGCCCGTGAAGGGGACGCGCGCGGGTCAGACCAATGTGACGACCGGCACGACCACGGATGGATCCTGCACGGGCTCTGGCCGCAATTTCATCAGGGCTGGCCATCCTTCTGCCGCTCGCCCGAGGCGCCGCCAACACGCCGCATGACGCGGGAAATGGAAGATATTCAGGGTAGTGCGGGCCTTGCATGGCATCAGTGGAAGAAACACGGCACCTGTTCGGGGCTATCTGCGCCCGACTATTTCGCCCTGTCCCGGCGTGCCTATGATGCTGTCGAACGCCCGCAGGTCTTCCGCAAACTGGACGCATCCGTCAAACTGCCGGCTTCGGTGGTCGAGGATGCGTTTTTGAAAGCCAATCCAGAGCTGGAGCGCGATATGATCACGGTCACCTGCAAACAGGGCTATATCGAAGAGGTCCGCCTATGCCTGTCGCGCGACCTTGATCCGGTGCCATGCGGCCGCGATGTGATCCGCGACTGCACTGCCAAGGACGCGCTGTTCGATCCGATTCGTTAAAGCTTTTTGTTCTGGCAGTCCCGCGCATAGTCCAGCGCCTTGGCGGTGCCTTTCAGATCAATCGCCATCACCACCTCGCCTGCGGGATTGTAAACCGTCATCGTCTTGTTCTGGGCAATCGCGGTGACGAAATTCCGGTCGGTAAAAAACACCGTCGCACCGGGCACTTTGCGTTCATTGAACCCGATAGCGGTTGCGTCAAAGCTCTTGCCGTCCAGTTCGAACCGGATGGGATAGCTTTTCCCCTGTTCAATATTGCCCCAGGCCTTGTTGTAAACGGCAAAATACCCGCGATTGTCCAACGCGTCATAGCCCAGCCGCACGACCGAGAGGTCCTGATAGACCGTCTGGATCAGGCACCCGTTCCCAAGCGCGGGGTCCATCATAATGTTCCAGCCTTCGACGAAGCCCTTGTCGACCAGTTCCTGCGACAGGGCAGCGGTTGCGGTGAAGGCGGCGAAGGTAAAGGCGAGAAGGCGGGTCAAGTTAAGCACTCCCAACTAAAAAATGTGGTTGGCTGTATCTAACTGTAACTCGGTTTCAGGCAAACAGTATTCTCTGAAACCTAGTCCAGATGCTTCAGCAGTCTCAAAGTACGACAGTTTTGCGCGGCAACTATGCTACAGTGATTGCGTTCAAGAATGTGAGAAACGCTATGACTGCCAACAAAGCGCAGGCGGATTACTGGAGTTCAGCTCCGGGACTTCAGTGGATCAGGTTCGAAGAAGAACTGGACGCTGTTTTTGAAGCGGTGGACCAAGAACTCATCCGGCGAGCGGGTGATATCCATGATGCGGATGTACTTGATGTTGGTTGCGGAACCGGCGCCACGAGCCGTGCTTTTGCGAAAAAGCTGACCCCAAATGGAACACTGACGGCGCTGGATATTTCCAAACCGCTCTTGGAGCACGCTCAAAAGAAAGCTGGAAAACTTACTGTAAAATCAAAGTATTTTTTGATGGACGCGCAACAAGGTGCGATCCCAAGCGCGCCATTTGATCTTGTGATTTCGCGCTTTGGCGTCATGTTCTTTTCCGATCCGAACGCTGCGTTTGCCAATATACGAAAGCACATGCGGGCGCGGGGGCGTTTGATTGTAGCGGCTTGGGCTCCAATGGCAATAAACCCTTGGTTCGATGCTCCGTGCAAAGCGGCAGTTTCACGTTTGGGTCCACCTGATCCTGCTGATCCCAACGCACCGGGACCGCTGGGTTTTCAGGATATCGATTACGTTGTCGATGTGTTGAAAAAAGCAGGATTCAGAAATGTGACAGGAGAAGTTTCGGCGATCACACTAAAACATCAAGGACCGCTCAAAAAAGTTGCTGACTTGGCTTCCAACATAGGACCAGCAGCGCGAATTCTAAAAAAGTATTGTGGAACGGATGCGGATGTCGCGGCAATACAAGAAGCCGTTATGGAAAAATTCAGGGTATTCGAGAAGCCGGAGGGCGTGGGTATTCCCGCAAAGTTAAACTTTTTTGAAGCAGTTAACCCTGGATAAGCTTACAAAAGACAGCCAGGAGACAGACACGTACAGCTGGTGTAACACCCCACGTCAGTCTACAATTCCTTACGCGCCCTGAGCGCCGCCGTGATCGTCCCGTCATCCAGATAATCCAACTCTCCGCCGATGGGCACGCCTTGCGCCAGTGAGGTCAGGCGCACCTGGCCTTCCAGCTGATCCGCGATGTAATGGGCGGTGGTCTGGCCGTCGACGGTGGCGTTCAGGGCAAGGATCACTTCGGTGATCCCTTCGGCCAGGACCCGATCCCTGAGGCGGGGAATGCGCAGCTCGTCCGGGCCGACCCCGTCCAGTGCAGACAGCGTGCCACCCAGCACGTGATAGCGGCCCTTGAAGACCCCTGACCGCTCCATCGCCCAGAGGTCGGCGACGTCTTCGACCACGCAGAGTTCGCCGGTCGCTCGGGCCTCGCTATTGCATATGTCACAGATATCCGTGGTGCCCACATTGCCGCAATTCAGGCATTCGCGGGCGGTGACGGCCACTTGCTGCATGGCGTCTGACAGGGGCGTCAGCAGCAGAGCGCGTTTGCGGATCAGGTGCAGCACCGCGCGGCGGGCCGAGCGCGGGCCCAGCCCCGGCAGTTTGGCCATCAGGTCGATCAGATTGTCGATTTCGCTGTTCGTGCCCATGGCCTGTCCTGCTTTGCGCCGGAGGAAGCCTCCGGCGGGAGTATTTGGGAAAAGATGAAGCTCAGAACGGTAGCTTGATGTCTTTGGGCAGGCCCATGCTTTCGGTCAGCTTGCCCATCTCTTCCTGTGAACGTTCGGCGGCTTTGGCCTGAGCGTCCTTGATGGCAGCCAGGATCAGGTCTTCGACCACTTCCTTGTCATCGCCGTTGAAGATGGACGGGTCGATGTCCAGCCCCTTGAGTTCACCCTTGGCTGTGGCCGTTGCCTTGACCAGCCCTGCACCGGATTCGCCGACAACCATCATGTTGTTCAGCTCTTCCTGCATTTCGGTCATCTTGGTTTGCAGGTCTTGTGCGGATTTCATCATCTTGGCCATGTCGCCCAGTCCGCCAAGCCCGCCGAGTCCTTTCAGCATCAGTCGTCTCCTGTGTTTCTGTTTGGTTCTAAATACGGACCGCAGGCAGGTGGCACAAGAGGTCTCCCGCCTGTCCAGATCAGAGCGTCGCGGACCGATCATTTATGCGCCTGCAATCCCTCCCTCAGTTGCATGGTGGAGGGGCGTGAGTATGCCGGTTTCTTGAAACTTGGACCCGCGGGCTCAGGGGCTAGTCCTCTTCGAACGGGTCCCATTCCTCTTCGACTTCGGGAAGGGCTTCGGTCACAACCTTGGCGGCGCGCTGTTCAGGTGTTTCGATCCGAATGATCTTTGCCTTGGGGAATTGCGTCAGCACGGCCTGAACCAGCGGGTGTTCTTCGGCCTCGGCTTTCAGGGCCAGTTCGGCCCGGTCCCGCACTTCCGCGATGGTCGCGGCATCCCCGTCCGAGACAATGGAGACGGCCCACCGATTGCCGGTCCAGCGTTGCAGGGCAGAGCCCAATCGCGACGCCAGATCCGACGGTGCCTGAGGTGTCTGGGTGAATTCGATCCGGCCAGGCTGGTACGACACAAGGCGCACGCCGCTTTCCACCTCGACAAGCAGTTTCACATCGCGGTTTGTGCGGATCAGTTCCACCACATGCCCGAAGGTTGGATAGCGGGCCAGGGCCGTCTGTGCATCCTGCGCCAGCGCGGCAACCGGTGCGCCACCCGCGCCGCGCGGGGGCGATGTATAGGCAGGCGGCGGGGTCGCGTTGGATTGCGTTGCCACAGTGGCCTGCCGGGACAGTGACATGCCCCCGCCCGGCCCGCCGGGAGGCGAAGGTGGGACGTCTTGCAGCCGTTTGATCAGCTCTTCGGGGCTGGGCAAATCGGCGACATGCGTCAGTCGGATAACAGCCATTTCGGCGGCCATCATCGCGTTGGGCGCGGCAGAGACTTCCTCCAGCGCCTTCAGCAGCATTTGCCACATCCGGGTCAGAACCCGCATCGGCAAGGCCTCGGCCATGTGCTGGCCCCGTGTGCGTTCGTCGGGGGAAACTGTCGGGTCTTCGGCCGCGTCAGGTGTGATCTTTACGACAGACACCCAATGCGTGATTTCGGCCAGATCGCGCAGCACGGCCAGAGGATCTGCACCTTCCGCATATTGACCGCTCAGTTCAGTGAGCGCCCCTGCCGCGTCACCACGCAGGATCATGTCCATCAGGTCCAGAACCCGTCCACGATCGGCCAGACCCAGCATCGCACGGACCTGATCCGCCGTCGTCTCACCGGCTCCGTGCGAGATTGCCTGATCCAGCAGTGAGGTCGCGTCGCGGGCCGATCCTTCTGCGGCGCGGGTGATCAACGCCAGCGCATCGTCGGCGATCTGCGCGCTCTCCGCCCCGGCGATCTTGCGCAGCAGGCCGATCATGTCTTCGGGCTCGATCCGGCGCAGGTCAAAGCGCTGACACCGCGACAGAACCGTGACCGGCACTTTGCGAATCTCGGTGGTCGCGAAGATGAATTTCACATGTGCGGGCGGTTCCTCGAGCGTCTTGAGCAGCGCGTTGAATGCGCTGGTCGAGAGCATGTGAACCTCGTCGATGATGTAGATCTTGTAGCGTGCACTGGCGGCGCGATAGCGGACACTGTCGATGATCTCGCGGATATCGTTGACGCCGGTACGGCTGGCCGCATCCATTTCCATCACATCGACATGGCGACCTTCCATGATTGCGACGCAATGCTCGCACTGACCGCAAGGCTCGGTTGTCGGCCCTCCGGTTCCATCCGGCCCGATGCAGTTCATGCCTTTGGCGATGATCCGCGCCGTGGTGGTTTTTCCCGTTCCGCGAATGCCGGTCATGATAAAGGCCTGCGCAATCCGGTCGGCCTCGAAGGCGTTTTTTAGGGTGCGCACCATAGCATCTTGACCCACCAGGTCGGCAAAGGTTTCCGGGCGGTATTTGCGGGCGAGAACCTGATAGGCGGGGCTGGGCGTGTCTGTCATGTCTTCTCGCTCGGATTCGGTGCTTCGGCACAGCGTAGTGGCGGCGGCAGTCCGCGTCCACTGTGGGGCGCGATGATTTTTTGTTTCAGAAACGGGCTGGTTTCCAACTAAACTGGTCCAGCGGATTTAATGACTCATTTCTTAAAGAGTATCTTGGGGGAGGACGCACTTCATGTCGCAGCTGGTCATTTTTGCTCTGCAGGTCGGAGGCGGAACGCTTGCCCTTACTTCAATGCCCGGGCGTGGCGGGGATTACGTCGGCGATCTGGATATGATTGCGGCTTGGAAACCGGGCCTTGTGATTTCAATGACGACGGATGTTGAAATGCTTCAGGATGGCGCGCAGCACTTTGGCAGCGACATCCAAAGCCGTGCCAGCCGGTGGGTTCACCTGCCGATCGAAGATTTTGGAGCACCGACGCAGGCGGTTCAGAAGGCCTGGCCAGAGGTCAGCGCCACGGCCCGACATGCGCTGTCGGGCGGTGGCCGGGTTCTTGTGCATTGCCGTGGGGGGTGCGGCAGATCCGGGATGATTGTTCTGCGACTGATGGTTGAATGCGGTGAACGCGCCAGCGACGCACTGGACCGCCTGCGGGCCGTGCGCCCCTGCGCTGTCGAAACCGATGCGCAGCTGGCCTGGGCGTCCCGGATCACCCCGGCACAGGTGGAAGTGGGATCAAGCTGACAGCTGCTGGGGTGCGTAGCCGGTTTTCCGGGGCCGGATCGTTGAAACCTCGATCATGGCGCAAGGCGGGTTCGCGACAATGCCCGAGGGCAGCGTGCTGAATGTAGGTCCGAAGATCAAATCGGCATAGGCATCAAGGTCCCGAATTGCCGTATCAGGGTGCGCCCCGCAGAAAACGCGAACGCTGTCGGATCGCGCTCGGATCGTTGCCATGCACCCTTCCGCGCAATGTGACAGCGCGCTGTTGCCTTCAAATTCGAAATCTTCGCTGGTGGCCGAAACCGCCTGCGCCATGGCTTCGGAAATCGAGCGGGCCAGTCGCGCCAAAGCCGGGCAGGTATTGCCCGTCCGCTGGCACACAGTTGCGCTGTATTCGTGTGACTTTGTCTTCCAGATCATCCTGCGCCCTCCGCGCGTGGTGGGCTGGATATTGGGGCAGGTGGGACAGCATCTCGCTGTCAGGACCTGCCCGGACACCCCGCCCGAGTTTCGGTTTCAGTTCCGATGGCAGGTCTCCTGACTTGCGGGTCATTGCTCTGCCGACCTTCCCAGCCCGTGGGCCAGTGGTATTTCGGCATTACTTACCGCTTACAGTTGCGGGGGCAGTCGCGGACTTGGTTGATATCTGTGTGACCAGACAAACCGCACCGTGTTCCCTTTTCATCCCGACCTCTTGTGGGGGCCGGAAACCATCACACAACCGCTAGCGCCTGATCGCGTTCCGAGTCAAGCCGATCTTTAGGCCGGACGTTTGGTCATGCTGGATGCGGTTTACCTTCCGGCTTAGTGTCGTCGGCATCGAAGGCAGGCAAACCGATTTTTTCAGCGAAAGCCGGGGATCATGTTGGATACGGAACAGACAGTGTTGATCGAAGATTTCCGCTTTCCGTCCGGGTCTGTGACCTTGTCGGCGCGGCTGTACCGGCCAGTGGGTGAGCCGGACACGGTTATCGTGCTGAACAGTGCCACGGGTGTGCCGCGTGACTATTATCAACACTTCGCACGATGGCTTGCTACCGAGCGGGGGATAGCTTGCCTGACCTATGACTATCGGGACTACGGGCTTTCTTTGGTCGGCCGCCTGAAAGACGCAACTGCAACTATGGCGGATTGGGCGTTGATCGATATGCCTGCGGCGCGGGCCGAGATGCGCAGGCGGTTTCCTAAGGCGCAGCAGTGGACCATCGGCCATTCGGTCGGTGCGATGCTGGGGCCAGTGCAGCCGGATATCGACCAGATCGACCGCATGATCGGTGTGTGTTCGGGGCTGGTGACTTTGAAAGATCACCCATGGCCCTATCGGGGGTTGGCAGGGCTGTTCTGGTATGGCCATGCACCGTTGATGGTACGGGCGCTTGGGTATCTGCCCGGCAAAGCAATCGGGTTTGGTTCGGACCTGCCCGCCTCGGTCTACTGGCAATGGCGCAAATGGTGTACAGCTCCTCTTAGCTACGTTCCCGAGATCGGGCAGAATTTGCCTGATGCGCATTGGGGCAGTTCTGGAACACCTGTGGATCTGTTCACCTTCGAAGATGACCAGATGGCTCCGCCCGAGGCAGTTTGGCGCCTTGCCGATCTGTACGGCCCCGAGGCCAGACGCCACCTTCTGAAGCCTGCCGAATTCGGACTGCCGGAAATAGGCCATATCGGAGCATTTGCCCGTCGCAATGCAGCGGTCTGGCCGCGCCTGATCGCCTGATCAGACGCGACGCAGGTTTTCCTAACACCTTGCGGTTATGGCCGTTTGCGAAGCTTCTTGTCCTGCATGACACCGCGCACCATCTTGCCGAACGCCTTGTCCCGCGCCCGCGATTGGGCAACGGTTTCCGAGTTTCGCTGATCTTCGCGCCGCAGCTTGCGCCAACGGTCCAGCCGGGTCGGGTCAAGTACGCCTTCGCCGATTGCGTTCTGCACGGCACAGCCGGGCTCGGTCTCGTGCTGACAATCCGAAAAGCGACAGCTTTGGCCAAGCTCCGTGATGTCCGAGAACACGTTGTCGATCCCGTCCTGAGCGTCCAGCAAACGCAATGCGCGCATTCCCGGCGTGTCGATCAGCCAGCCACCGTTACCCATCCTGTGCAACGCGCGCACCGTTGTCGTGTGTCTGCCCCGCGCGTCGTCTTCGCGAATTCCAGACGTGGCGAGGTTTTGATCCGTCATGGCGTTACTGAGCGTCGTTTTACCCACGCCCGACGACCCGACCAGCGCGCCGGTCTGGCCTTTGGGGCACCATGCCAGAACCTTTTCGACATCTGCCGGGTCCAGCGCATTGACCGCCAGCACCGACAGAAAAGGGTCCAGAGATTGCACTTGTCCCGAGAAACTGCCGGGGTCATCCGACTGGTCAGCTTTCGTCAGGACAACGACCGGATAACATCCGGCCTGATGCGCCAGCGCCAGATAACGTTCCAGTCGGGGAAGGTTGAAGTCCGCATTGCACGAGCTGACGATGAACAAAACATCGACATTGGCGGCAATCAGTTGGGTTGCGGCACCTGTACCGGCAGCTCTGCGTTGCAGCAGGCTGCGCCGGTCCAGAAGGTGGCGCACGCGGTATTCGGCGTCCGCAAGAACCCAATCCCCGACGGCATATGAACCGGTCGGATTATCCGGTGTCAGCAAAGGGATTTCACCATTCGGGCTCAGCCCGATCAGACGGTCCCGATGAACCGATGCGATACGAAAGGGCGTGTCAGAAGGAAAAGCCGCGTGTTGCGCGGCAAAGTGAGAGGACCATCCCAGGTCCGAAAGCGTATAAGACATTTATCTGCCTGTTTTCAGAAACAGCAATGCCAACGGATGGCAATCGCGCATCCGCAGGTCGTGTGTTCAGGCAGTCCGGTGATTCCGGTGAATCAGAACCAGTCTGCCCGAAGGGTTTTCACTACAATCATAAAGCCCTCCTGCGGCTGTGGTTCACGAAGTGAGAGGTTGGACATCGACCCAAGCGGGGCTCGTTGTGGCTGCTTCCTTCCGGACCTGACCAGGTTGGCGAGGCGCTCGCCCGCGCCAACCTCTCGAGTCCGGATATAGGGAAGGCATCGGGAAAAGACAACCCATCAGAGCGTCAGGCGAATGCGTTCAAATCCCCTGCCATCCGAGCCCAGCGACACGGGATCGAACCTGTGCAACTCATCCAGATATTTCAGGGCACCCGGACCTGTACGAAGAATTGTTGTCACGCCCCGTTGCGGCATCAGCGAGAACGGGTAGGGCTGCGTGGCGATTGGATCGGGCGGAAGGTGCTGCGCCAGGTAATCCTGCACAAGGTCCTTGATGCTCAGCGGTGGCAGGCTGATCAGATCAGACGTTGTCGCATGCGGAAAATGCCCGCCTCCGCTGGCGCGGTAATTGTTCAGCGCCATAACGAACATCTGCTCCGGTCGTACGGGACGGCCTGCATATGTCAGATCGCTGATCCGCTTTTGGTCGGGGCGGATTATTTTCCCCTGCGCATCGTAACGAGGCGGCCGCGTGGGATCGATCTGATAAGACAGTCCAAACACGATGTCGAAATTGTATCCGGCCCGTTCAGGGTTGATCAGCTCGGGTTCGGAACCGGGCTTTAACTGGTTGAATACGCTGGCCGACATCTCCAACCAGTCCAGCAAATGCGCGCCGCTGATCCGGATTGCACGCAACTCGTTGGGAAACACATGCAGATCCGCGACATGGCGCAAACATATTTCTCCGGCGGGTACCTCGGTATAATGGCGCGGGCCTGAGCGTCCGCCGGATTTGGCGGGCGAAACAACCGACAAAATCGGCAGATCGGCCAGGTCTGGTCCCTGCAAAAACGGGCGCAGTGCGGCGGCTTGCGCCGCAGCTACGAGGGTCAGCCCGCGATCCGGCGCACAGCAACTGAAATAGCTGTGCAATGTATCCGGGATATGTGCCACCGGTGCGGCAACGGATTGACGGGTCATACGATGTGCCACCTCACACAAGCCCGCAATTTCACTGTCTTCCCCGACGGCTGTGCCGTTGCTGATAACCGGTCGCAGTTCGACGCGGTAATCCCGGATTTGCACTTTGCCGTCCGGCCCGGCGGTCACGGCCAAATCGATAACCCCCAGGTAAGAGCCCGCTGATCCCGGCATGACAACGGGTGTTCCATGTACCAGCCCCGTCAGGTGATCGACCATCGGGGTATTGGCATGGCCCTCTCCTGGAAGTGTCAGGTGAGTGTGCCCGGCCACAATGGCATCGATGCCTTTGATCGCGGCCAAGGGTATCACGGCGTTTTCCATCCCTGCCACCGGTTCGTTGCCCCCAAGGCCGGAATGAGCAAGCGCCACGATGATATCACACCCCTCGTCGCGCAATGTCTGCGTCAGGGACTTTGCCGCAACCAGGATATCCTCGACGACGATATCGTCATCCAGATTATGCGCCTCCCAACAGGCCGTTTGCGGCGGAAGAACCGAGAAGATGCCGATGCGAACGGGAATGTCTTCACCGTTCAAAGATACAGTGCGGTCCAGAACGGTGTATCGCTGCCAGAGCTGTGGGCCGCGCGTGCGATACAGGTTGCTGCAAACGACCGGACAGGGGGCTTGCGTCAGGATGTTGCCCAATGACACCAGCCCGAACCCGAAATCATGGTTGCCCAGCCCGATCGCGTCATAATCCAGGGCTTCGAACGCCTTCATCATCGGATGGGCAGTGCCACTCTTTGCCGCCCAATCGCCCATTGGGGTTCCCTGCAACGAATCCCCGTTGTCAAACATCAGCACCAGCGCGTCCTTGGCCTCTTGTCGGGCAGCGCGGATCAGGCTGGCAGTGCGCGTTAATCCAACCGTCTGGTCTGGCGTGTCAGTGTAATAGTCAAAACCGGTGAGGTTCATATGCAGGTCGGTTGTGGCCAGAATGCGAATTTTCCCAATGTCACCAATGGGCTGTACCTGCGTCGAGGAGGGGATCTTCACTTTGAGTATTCTGCTATTGAATGTGTGTATTGATTAAATCCATCAAAATTCACTCTAGATGATTTTTCCGAGGCCACCATGCGGCTTTTCAGCGGCAGGGTGGTGGATTTTCTATCCCTGAATAGCCATTGCAACACGGGCTGAGACGTGGCAGCCCTGTGCGCAAGATCAAAAGGAAATCCAATGAAAAACGCAGAGCAGGTAACCTTCGGCGGTTCGGGCCTTGACCGGGCGGCGCAGTATCGCGGAGATGCGGACAAGCTGACCGAGGCGATGCACAACCCGGCCGCCCGCTGTATCTTGCTGTGGCGTGGAAAACTGCTGGTACAGGGTGAGGGGCTGGACCAGCTTGCCATGATCCCAATGACGCATCCGCTGATCAGCAATGGTCCCGGCGGCGTCATTGAATCCCCGGTGTTTTTGGGTCTGAGCGCCGACAGCGCCCCCGTGTTTGCCGTTGATATTTCCGCATGGACAGCCGAGGGGCTGGATCTGACCAGTCTGGGCGCCTTCGTGGACAAGTCCGAACAACAACACCCGGATTTACCGCAAGGCCACGTGTTTGCCGAACTGCGCCGGATCATGACACGGCTGTCGGCGCGCGACGCGGAACTGGCGGCCACGTCTAAGGCAATAATCGGCTGGCATGAAACACATCGCTATTGCGCCCGATGCGGTGCCGCCAGCGAGGTGTCGCAAGGGGGATGGCAGCGCAGTTGCCTGTCCTGTGGCGGGCAACACTTTCCGCGCACCGATCCGGTTGTGATCATGTTGATCACGCATGGTGACAGCGTGCTGATGGGCCGGTCTCCGGGCTGGCCTGACGGGATGTTCTCTTTGCTGGCGGGATTTGTTGAGCCCGGCGAAACGCTTGAGGCAGCAGTGCGCCGCGAAGTGATGGAAGAGGCGGGCGTGCCGGTGGGTGCGGTTTCGTACCTGTCCAGCCAGCCCTGGCCGTTCCCGGCCTCATTGATGTTTGGATGTGCGGGTGAGGCGCTGTCACGCGACATCGTGATCGACCCGGTCGAGATAGAAGAGGCGATGTGGGTCAGCAAATCTGAAATGATGCAGGCCTTTGCCGGTGATCATCCTAGGCTATTGCCAGCGCGCAAAGGGGCAATCGCTCATTTTCTGCTTCAGAACTGGCTTGCAGATACTCTGGACTGAGGGAACATTGGCTCAGCAATAAAACAGCAAAGGTCGTTATGCAGTTTTCAGCGCGCGAAGATATCGAGGCCCCCATCCAATCAGTGTTCGACATGGTGTCGGATTTCGAACGATTCGAGCGTATGGCAATGCGCCGTGGCATCGATGTGCGCCGTTTGGGCGGTGGCGCGGCGGTGACTGCCGGAACCGAGTGGAATACGGAGTTCAAACTGCGCGGAAAGCCGCGTCAGATGTCGGTGGTGATGACGGATTTTGACAGGCCTTCGCAAATGCGATTTGACGCTGCCAGCAAGGGTATCACCGGGTTCACGACCGTGGATTTTCTGGCCCTGTCCCCGCGCCGGACGCGCCTGAGCGTTGAAATGTCACTCGCCGCCAAGTCCCTTCCGGCACGGTTGCTGTTGCAATCCATGAAACTGGGGCAATCCAGATTTCGCAAGCAGTTCCAGGTGCGTCTCAGCGAATTCGCGCGCGAGTTGGAGCAGAGGCACCTGCATGGCGGGTAAGACACAAGATCGCGCACCAGGTGCGAGGGGGTCGGATCACCTGAGTTTCAAGTTTGCATCCGAATGCGATGCCGAAGGGATCGCTGGCGTCCTTCACGATCTGGTCTTGGCTGGCAAGCGGCGCAAAGCCCACGATGTCGATTTTGCCTTAAGGCACTATATTCGCCACCCGGATCAATTGCGGTGTACAATCGCCACGGACCCGAATGGTCACGTGCTTGGGTTCCAATCCCTGAAATATGCGGTCGAAAACAACCCCTACGGCGTGTCAGTGGGGTGGGGCGTGATTGGAACCCATATCCGACCATCAGCCGCCCGGCTTGGGATCGGGCGTGCACTTTTCGCGCACACTCTGGACGCGGCCCTTGCGCATGGTCTCCCTGCTATTGATGCAACAATTGGTGCAGGCAATACCGAAGGTCTGGCCTATTACGAAGCCATGGGTTTCCGGACGTACCGCACACAAGATGGGTCTGTGTCAAAGGTCTACCGGATTAACCGCTAGAGAGCGACCATTCCAGGCGTAGCGGCGCGAAGAGTGAACGGGCCACCGGCATTGCCAAACAGCTTCGAAAAAACGGGCAACAACGAAACAAACCCAAAGGAATGCCGTCGCGAACCGTGATTATCCACGCGGATGTGCTGCCGGATAGACGCCCAGAACCTCGACATTTGTCGTGAAATGCTCAAGCTCGTCCATGGCCAGCTGCACGTTGCGGTCTTCGGGATGCCCGACAATATCCGCGTAAAACTGCGTCGCAGTGAAGGAGCCGTCGACCATATAGCTTTCCAGCTTGGTCATGTTGATCCCGTTGGTGGCAAAGCCGCCCATCGCTTTGTAAAGCGCGGCAGGGATGTTGCGCACCTGAAACACAAAGCTGGTGATCATCCCGTGATCGCCCCGGCGGGACAAATCCGTTTCGCGCGACATGACAAGAAAGCGGGTCGTGTTGTCGTCATTATCCTCGATATGGCGGGCCAGAACGTTCAGGTTATAAATCTCACCGGCCAGCTCGCTGGCCAGCGCGGCTGAATGCGGATTGCCTTCTTCGGCCACTTCGCGGGCGGCGCGGGCGTTATCGGGGCTGACGCGGCCGCGAATGCCGTGTTCCTTCAGGAAACCCGCACATTGCGGCAGCAGTACCAGATGCGAATGCGCCTCGGTTATGTCTTCCAGTTTTGCACCCGGCACGGCAAGAAGGTTGATATGAACCCGGACAAAGGCCTCATCGATGATATGCAGCCCGCTGTGGGGTAACAGCCGGTGAATATCGGCCACCCGCCCATAGGTCGTGTTCTCGACCGGAAGCATTGCCAGATCCGCAGCACCCGAGCGGACCGATTCGATCACATCCTCGAAAGTGCGGCAGGGCAGGGCTTCCATATCTGGCCGAGCGTTGCGGCAGGCCTCGTGACTGTAGGCGCCGGGTTCCCCCTGAAAAGCAATGCGATTGGTCATTTGGTCGATTCCATGCAACAAGTTCGCGATTTGGTCGTTTCGTCGCGGTGTCTATACCTTGCCTCTCGCAAGGGGAAGCCTTAGACAGCTGCCCAGACAGCTGAAATGGACTCGCGATCAATGTTCGACACGATGACAGTAACCAAGGCCGCCGCAGGCCTGTTCGGCACATTCCTGGTGCTGCTTCTGGCCAAGTGGGGGGCGGATGTCCTCTATTCTTCCGGTGGCCATGGCTCGGCTGAGGCCGCCTACATTATCGAAACCGAAAGCTCAGGCGAAAGCGCCGACGGTGAAGAAGTGGTCTTTGAAGACCTGCTGGCCGCCGCAGACGTCGAGAGCGGCGCAAAAGTGTTCCGCAAATGCACCGCGTGCCACAAGCTGGAAGACGGCGCAAACGGCACCGGCCCTTACCTGTACGGTGTGGTTAATCGCCCCGTCGCCTCGGCCAACGGCTTCACCGGTTACTCGGCCGGTATGCAGGCGCATGGCGGCAACTGGACACCCGAAGCGCTGGATGCCTTCCTGACCAAGCCCGGCGGCTATATCTCGGGCACATCGATGAGCTTTGCCGGCCTGAAAAAGCCGCAGGATCGCGCCGACGTGATTGCCTATCTGCAGACAATCGGCAACTGATTGCCTGACCGATCAGAACCATTCAAAGCCGCTGCCGCAACGCAGCGGCTTTTTTGTCTGAAGAAACCTTCACAAAGTGCTCACGCATTCTAAACTTGAATCTGCACGTGCTGGCACTTTAGCTAGCGGTTACGACATTGACGGTGACAATGACCGAGAGGATGAGCAATATGATATCCCTGATGCCTGCTGCACGTGATCTTGAGGTAAGGCCATGGGTTGGCATTTTGGGGCTCTGCGCCGCTCTGATTGCTCCGCATGCAGCACAGGCGCTGGATGAAGGCGTCACCCGCAGTCACGGGTATTCGTATTTCGGAAATCTGGATTACCCGGCGGATTATTCGCATCTGAATTATGTGAATCCCAACGCCCCCAAGGGTGGCGAGCTTTCGCTGGCAGCCTCTGGAACGTTCGATTCTCTCAACCCCTATTCACGCAAAGGGCGCGCCGGTGCGCTGACCACATTGCAATATGACCGTCTGTTTGAAAGTACCGAAGACAGTGTCGGGCAGTATTACGGCGTAGTTGCGGAAAGTCTGGAATATGACGAAGGGCGCAATTTCGTCATTTTCCATTTGCGCCCCGAAGCAACTTTTTGGGATGGCACGCCTGTCACGGCGGAAGATGTTGTCTACAGCCACCGTTTGTTCATCGAACAGGGCCTGCCGTCTTATGCGCAGGCCGTTGGCCGTATGGTGACAGGAGCCGAGGCGTTGGATGACCATACCGTAAAATTTACCTTCAATCCCGAAGTCACCCGCCGCAGCCTGATCGAAACCGTCGGCTCAACTCCTGTTTTCTCAAAAGCATGGTTCGAGGCGGATGAGACACGGCGGCTGGATGAACCGCGGCTGGAAGTGGCGGTGGGCTCTGGCCCCTACAAGCTCGACAGCTACGACATCAATCGCCGCATCGTTTACAAACGCCGGGACGATTATTGGGGCAAGGACCTGCCTTTCAATGTCGGGCGCAACAACTTCGATACAATCCGGGTTGAGTATTTCGCCGATCAGACGGCAGCGTTCGAGGGTTTTAAGGCGGGTGAATACACATTCCGGATCGAAAGTGACCCTAAGCTTTGGGCGACCGGGTATGATTTCCCAAAGCTGGATGAAGGCACAGTTATTCGGGATGAGATCGCGGATGGCAGCCCGCCGACACCTTCGGGCTTTGTCTTCAACCTTGGAAAGCCGCAATTTGCCGACAAGAATGTCCGCAAGGCCCTGGCCCTGGCCTTCAATTTCGAATGGACGAACGAGTCATTGTTGTTCGGCCTTAACACGCCGCGGAATTCTTTCACGCAAGGAACCCCGATCGAGGCGCAAGGCCTGCCCGAAGGGACGGAGCTGGCGTTCCTGCAGGCGCTTGGCGACGTCGTTCCCGAAGATGTCCTGACGGAACCCGCTGTTGTGGCGCACGAATCAAACCCTGCACGCCTGAATGACCGAAAAAACCTGCGCAAAGCTGCCAACATGCTGGACGAGGCAGGCTGGTCCGTCGGTGAAGGCAATATTCGTCGCAATGTCGAAGGGCAGACTTTGAAGGTGAATATTCCATATCCTTCAAACCTGCCGACCTCGACTGCAACGATGATCGAAACCTATGTCCAGAACCTGCAATCCATCGGGGTGGATGCCTCGACCGAGAAAGTGGATCCGGCGCAATACACGTTGCGCAGCCGCGAGCGGGATTATGACATGGTCTATTCCACGCGCTACGGATCGTTCTTGTCTACCGGGGGCGGTCTGAGCCAGATGTACGGATCGGAAGAAGCGGCCTTTAGCCTGTTCAATCCGGCAGGTCTGGCCAGTCCCTTGGTCGACGCAATCATCGAAGCGTCCTTTGAGACTGACAATCAGGCCGATCAGGACACGGCGTTGATGGCTTTGGATCGCGCCTTGCGGTACGAGTTTTTCGTAATCCCCGTGGGATACATCGCAGAATACTGGACAGCATATTACGATATGTACGAATACCCGGAAAACCTGCCGCCCTATTCGCTGGGTTATCTTGATCTGTGGTGGATCAATCCGGAAAAACAGGCTGCGTTGAAAGCGAAAGGCGCGCTGCGATAACATGGGCGCCTATATACTAAGACGCTTATTGCTGATCATTCCGACCCTTCTGGGTATCATGATCGTCAACTTCACGCTGGTCCAGTTCGTACCTGGCGGGCCGGTCGAACAGATCATCGCGCAAATCGAAGGTCAGGGTGACGTGTTCGCCGGGTTCGCCGGTGGGGGCGACGCCGGAGCGGGTTCCGAACCGGCGGGCGGTGTCTTCGACGACAAATATGTCGGCGCACGCGGCCTTCCGCCCGAGTTTATTGCTGAGCTGGAAAAAGAATTCGGCTTCGACAAGCCCCCGCTTGAACGGTTCCTGATCATGATGGGCAACTATCTGACGTTTGATTTCGGCGAGAGTTATTTCCGCTCGATCAGTGTGATCGACCTGGTGCTAGAAAAGATGCCGGTCTCGATCTCGCTGGGGCTGTGGTCGACCCTGATTGCCTATCTGGTCTCGATCCCGCTGGGTATTCGAAAGGCGGTCAAGGATGGATCGCAATTCGATACCTGGACAAGCGGGGCGATTATTGTGGCCTATGCTATTCCGGGCTTTCTGTTTGCGATCCTGCTGCTGGTGCTTTTTGCTGGCGGGTCATACTGGCAAATCTTCCCGCTGCGCGGCCTGACGTCGGACAATTGGGATAGCCTGAGTTTCTTTGGCAAGATCACGGATTATTTCTGGCACATAGCACTGCCGACGATTGCGCTGACGATATCTGCCTTTGCGACGCTGACCCTGCTGACCAAGAACTCGTTTCTGGATGAGATCAAGAAACAGTATGTCATGACCGCCCGTGCCAAAGGGCTGAGCGAGCGCAAGGTTCTCTATGGTCATGTCTTCCGCAACGCGATGCTGATCGTGATTGCAGGGTTCCCGGCCGTGTTCATCGGGGTGTTTTTTGGCGGGTCGATCATCATCGAGACGATCTTCTCGCTGGATGGTTTGGGCCGATTGGGGTTCGAGGCCGCCGTGGCCCGCGATTACCCGGTGATCTTCGGCACGCTGTTCATCTTCGGTCTGATGGGGCTGGTCGTTGGCATCATCAGCGACCTGATGTATGTGCTGGTCGACCCGCGCATCGATTTTGAAAAGCGGGAGGGGTAAATGGCTTTTTCCCCGCTAAACCAGCGCCGCTGGAGCAATTTCCGCCGCAACAGACGGGCCTTCTGGTCGCTGATCATCTTCGCGGTATTGTTCGGCCTGTCGTTGTTTGCCGAGTTCATCGCCAACGACAAACCCATCCTTGTAAAGTATCGGGGAGAGTACTTTACGCCGGTTTTCAACTTCTATGCCGAAACCGAATTTGGCGGTGATTTCCAGACCGAAGCGATCTATCGCGACCCCGAGGTTCAGTGCCTTATCGACAGCGGTGGATTGGAAGACTGTTTCGACGATCCCGAAGGCATCATCGAACAGATCGACGCCGGTACATTCCAGGCCGAGGGTTTTGAACGCGGCTGGTCGCTCTGGCCGTTGATCCCCTATTCCTTCAATACCTCGGTGGATCGGCCCGGCGCGGCGCCCCTGCCGCCCAACGGCCAGAACCTGCTGGGTACCGATGATACCAAGCGCGACGTGCTGGCCCGCGTGATTTACGGCTTTCGCCTTTCGATCCTGTTCACGCTGCTTGTGACGGGCGCGGCAAGCCTTATCGGGATTTTCGCGGGCGCCATACAAGGGTTCTTTGGTGGGTGGCTGGACCTGATCTTTCAGCGGATCATCGAGATCTGGTCCGCAACCCCGTCGCTTTATGTCATCATCATCATGTTTGCGGTGCTGGGGCGAAGTTTCTGGTTGCTGGTCGCGCTGATGATCCTGTTCAGCTGGACCGGGCTGGTTGGTGTGGTGCGCGCCGAGTTCCTGCGGGCGCGGAACCTTGAATATGTGCGCGCCGCGCGGGCGCTGGGCGTGGGCAACATGACGATCATGTTCCGCCATATGCTGCCCAATGCGATGGTGGCCACGCTGACCTTCATGCCGTTCATCGTCACCGGAACCATCGGCGGGCTGGCTTCGCTGGATTATCTGGGCTTTGGCCTGCCATCCTCGGCCCCCTCGCTGGGAGAGCTGACCTTGCAGGCCAAGCAGAACCTGCAGGCCCCATGGCTGGCCTTCACCGCCTTCTTCACCTTTGCCATCATGCTGTCGCTGCTGGTCTTCATATTCGAAGGCGTGCGCGATGCGTTTGATCCCAGAAAGACCTTCTCATGAGCTTGCTGGATGTGAAAAACCTCAAGGTCTCGTTCCGTCAGGATGGGCAGATCAACGCGGCGGTCAAAGGCGTGTCCTTCACCGTGGACCGCGGGGAAACCGTCGCGCTGGTGGGTGAATCCGGATCAGGAAAATCCGTGACGGCGTTATCGACCGTTTCCCTGCTGGGCGACAGCGCGTTGGTCGAAGGCTCGGTCACCTATGACGGGCAAGAGATGATTGGCGCCTCGGAACAACGTCTGATGGATGTGCGGGGCAACGACATCAGCTTTATCTTTCAAGAGCCGATGACATCGCTGAACCCTTTGCACACGATCCAGAAACAGATGGCTGAATCGCTGGCCCTGCATCAGGGTGTGGCTGGTGATGTGGCACGGGACAGGATTGTCGAATTGCTGACCAAGGTCGGTATCCGCGATCCTCAAGACCGGCTGGACAGCTATCCGCATCAGTTGTCGGGCGGTCAGCGGCAGCGGGTGATGATCGCCATGGCCCTTGCCAACAAACCGGACATCCTGATCGCGGATGAGCCGACAACGGCACTGGATGTGACCATTCAGGCGCAGATCCTCGAGCTGCTGGCTGAATTGCAGAAATCGGAAAACATGGGGATGCTGTTTATCACTCATGATCTGGGCATCGTGCGCCGCATCGCCGACCGGGTCTGTGTGATGAAAGACGGCGAGATTGTCGAGACCGGCGTGACGGCCGAGATATTCGAAAACCCGCAGCACCCCTATACCCGCAAACTACTGGCGGCAGAACCGTCGGGTCAGCCTGAACCCGTTGCCACAGATGCGGAAGAGGTCGCACGCACCGACCACCTTAAGGTCTGGTTCCCGATCCAGCGCGGGTTTCTGAAGCGTACGGTTGGATATGTGAAAGCGGTGAACGACGCGACCCTCAGCGTGCGCGCGGGTGAGACGTTGGGGATTGTTGGCGAAAGCGGGTCGGGCAAGACCACACTGGCACTGGCCATAATGCGGCTGATTGCGTCCGAGGGTGGCATCACCTTTCGCGATCAGGACGTGCGCAAATGGTCCACGCGGGAACTGCGCCGGTTGCGCAAGGACATGCAGATCGTGTTTCAGGACCCGTTTGGCAGCCTCAGCCCGCGGATGACCTGCCAGCAGATCATTGCGGAAGGTCTGGCCATTCACAAAGTCGACCCGGACCGCGCGCCACGCGAACTTGTGGCCGAGGTGATGACCGAAGTGGGGCTTGATCCGGCAACGATGGATCGATACCCGCACGAGTTTTCCGGCGGTCAGCGTCAGCGCATCGCCATTGCCCGCGCGATGGTTCTGCGGCCCAAACTGCTGGTCTTGGACGAGCCAACCAGCGCGCTGGATATGACCGTTCAGGTTCAGATCGTCGATCTGCTGCGCAATCTGCAACAGAAATACGGGCTGGCCTATCTGTTCATCAGCCATGACCTGAAAGTGGTCCGGGCCATGTCGCATAACGTGATTGTCATGCGAAACGGCGATGTGGTCGAAATGGGCACGGCCGAGGATTTGTTCGAAAATGCCCAGACCGACTATACCCGCGAATTGATCGCAGCGGCGGGCTGAGAACAGCCCGCCCGGTGTCGCGCGTCAGGCGCTGGCCTTTTCCCGCGCCGATGACTGGGGCACAGGCCCGCGCAGTTCCTCGTAGTGATCAAAGCTCAGCTTGACCCACCCGGTCCCGCGCGTGGCGCTGGCAAGGGTTCGGTGCAGCTCGTCCTCGGCAACGGCGGGCAATTGGGCATTGAATATCTCCCAGCCCGTTGCATTCGGGTTGCCCTCAAATCCCAGAACCTGCCCCTGAAGGGTGCTGATCGTTGGTACGAGATCGCCCACAAAAGCCGAGGGCAGGTGTATCTCGGCGCTCAGGATCGGTTGCAGGACGACAGGTTTGGCCTGTGGCAATGCCTCTCGCACGGCGTTCTTGCCTGCGGTCCGGAAGGCATAATCCGAACTGTCCACATTGTGGTGTTTGCCATCGCTCAGGGTCACTTTGACATCAACTACGGGAAAGCCTTCGGGGCCTTGTTCCAATGCGTCCTTGGCCCCGTGTTCCACAGACGGGATGTAGTTCTTGGGAACGGCACCGCCCTTGACCACCTCATCGAACTGGAACCCCGATCCGCGCGGCAAAGGCGCGACCGAAATCACCACATCTGCAAATTGCCCCGCGCCGCCGGACTGTTTGCGATGGCGATGGCGATGCTCAACCGTTGCGCGGATGGTTTCGCGATAGGCGGTTTCCACCTGTTCCGCCTCGATCTCGATCCCGAAATCCTCGGCCAGCTTGGCGGTCACGCGGCGCATATGCTGCGGACCTTGCGAGCCGAGGATCGAATGGCCGCTCATCTCATCCTGTTGCAGGTGCAGGCCCGGATCGATTTCGGCCAGACGGCTCAGGGCGTTTGACAGGCGCACATCGTCCCGCTCATGCGCGGGCGAGACGACCTGACGATGCGCAACCGGATGAGAGGACGCCCATTCCGGCAGTTCCGTCGCAGAGGAACTGTCATAAATGTATCCGGGGTTGAGGTGATCGGATTTGACCGCCAGTCCGATCTGCCCGGCCTCCAGCGTGGCGATCTGGGTCTTGGCGTCCAGTGTTGTCAGGTTGCCGACGGTTTCACCGCCCAACGCCTCATGCGCTTTTACCCCGTCCCCAAGGCCGCGCAGAACGATGATCTTTCCGATATGCTTTTTGACATCCGCAAATCCCGCGATGGCACGGGCGCTTTCGGCGGCCTCGTCCCGTCCGGCGGCGATATCAAACTCGGGGGCCTCATGACGCAGCGCTTTCATCAGGCGCGTCAGCCCGTTGCCGTGGCTTGCGGCGCCCAGACAGGCGGGGATCAACTGATGATTCTGCAAAACCTGCGCGGCCAGCTCATAAACCTCATCGCTTGGGGGCTGTTTGTCTTCGATCAGCTGTTCCAGCAGGTGGTCATCGAAATCGGAAAGTGTTTCAAGCAACTCGGTCCGGGCTTCCTGCTCGCGATCCTCGACAGATTTAGGCAGCTCTATCAGGGCCGACGGCTGGCCCTCCTGATACTTCCACGCCCGCTCCGAGATCAGATCGACCGCGCCGATGATCGTGTCCCCCTCGCGGATCGGGACCTGACGCAGGGCGATGTGATGTGTGCAATAGGTTTGCAGCGCCGCGATGATGTCGCGGATGCGGCCATTGGGGTTGTCCATGCGGTTGATGAAAAGAAAACAGGGAATGCCCGCCTCTTCCACCAGCCGAAGATAAGGCGCGCACAGCACGGCGGCATTTGGATCGGGCGGTACCACGATAACGGCTGCATCCGAGATTGCCATGGCAGGCCCGACATAAGCGAGGGAATCGCCACCCCCATCCACATCGATCGCGCACCAGGGCTCGTCCAGGTAAGAAAAACCGTGCAAGTGCACGGTTCCGGAAACATCGAATGTGGTCGGGCGCCCGTCGAGGCGGCTGATGGCCTCGACCAGGGTAGATTTGCCCGACTGGCTGGGCCCGAGGACGGTGAATACGCGCATGAGTGTTGTCCCTCTTTCAGGTTGCAGAATGGCTGCACGAAAAGGGCCGTCCGACGCAGTCGCGTCAGCTAGGACTGTCTGTAATTTGCCCGCCTCAGGCCGCAGGGCGAAACATCACCCCACAGCTTGAGTGTGGAAAAAACCGCAGGCGTGCGTCAAGCCCCCGATGTGTTTTGTACTCAACGGGCTGAATGTTGCCCGAAAAAAAGGTCAGATCGCCGAGCTGTGCCCGGCTTTGCTGAGGTCGTATGCGTCGAAGCTGCGGGCAACCATCCGGGTCAGCGCCCTCGCCTCGGGGGGGATGAACAGCCCTTCCTCGCTGATTTGCAGCAGCCCGTCGAATGAGGCGTTGGCGGCACGATACATCTCATTCAGCGCTGCGGCCGAGATATCGTGATCGCGCAGGATTTCAGCCGAATCGATCCGGAAATCGCACATCAGCGCTTCGATCAGACGGGCGCGCAGAATATCCTGACCTTTGAACAGGTGCCCGCGGGATGTCGAAAACTGCCCGTTGCGGATGGCTTTTGTATGGGCGGATGTGGCCGGGGCATTCTGCGCATAGCCTTGTGGAAAGCGCGAGATCGAGCTGGCCCCGACACCGATCAACACATCGGCCTGATCGTCGGTATAACCCTGGAAGTTCCGCTTCAGACGACCCGCGCGCAGGGCCTGGGTCAGCCCGTCATCCTGCGTGGCAAAATGGTCGATGCCGATCTCGGCGTAGTTGTCCCACAGGAACAGGCGGCGGGCGGTGTCGAACAGTTCCAGCCGTTGTTCGGGCGTTGGCAGTGCGTCCGACGGGATCAGCTGCTGCCGTTTGGCCATCCACGGCACATGGGCGTACCCATAAAGCGCCACGCGGTCCGGGCTGAGCGACAAAAGCTTCTGCACGCTTTCCGTCATCCGGGCCTTGGTCTGATGGGGCAGCCCGTAAAGGATATCCGCGTTCAGGCTGGCAATGCCACGTGCGCGGATCATGTCGATCGCGTCGCGCGTTGTATCGTAGCTTTGAATGCGGCCAATGGTTTTCTGGATTTCATCGTCGAAATCCTGCACTCCAATCGAGGCGCGGTTCATGCCTGCCTCTGCCAGCGCATCCAGACGCGCCTCGTCAATCTCGTTCGGATCGATTTCAACCGAAAACTCGGCGTCCGGCCCCATGGGGACGATCCCCAGAATGTGCTGTGCCAGATCGCGCATCAGCTGGGCATTCAGCAACGTTGGCGTACCGCCGCCCCAGTGCAGGCGCGACAGGACCACACCCGCGGGCAGGCGCGCCGCCAGCAGGTCCAGCTCGGCTTTCAGAACATCCACATAGGCAATCACCGGATTGTCGGTTTGTGTGCCTTGCGTTCTGCAGGCGCAAAACCAGCACAGCCTGCGGCAGAACGGGACGTGGATATAAAGGGATATGGCGCTGCCGGGTTTGATTCCCGAAATCCAGTCGCCAAACATGTCCGCCCCCACGTCATTGTTGAAATGGGGCGCTGTGGGATAGCTTGTGTAACGCGGTACTTTCGCGTCAAAAAGTCCAAGCTTTGCCAATTGTGGTTTCACTATCATGACGATACCCTTAGGGGGCAGGCGACTTAGGTGCTTTGACGGAGATCAAGTGGAAACGCAGATGACAATAAAAGCACAGTTCGATCACTCAAATTGCGAAGACTGCCCGATACGACATCGCGCGGTCTGTGCCCGCTGTGACGCGGACGAGCTGGAAGCGCTTGACGGCATTAAATATTACCGCAGTTTCGAGGCGGGTCAGACCATCATCTGGTCGGGTGACCAGATGAATTTCGTCGGCTCGGTCGTATCGGGGATCGCTTCGCTGACGCAAACCATGGAAGACGGGCGCACCCAGATGGTCGGCCTGCTTCTGCCCAGCGATTTCGTCGGTCGCCCGGGGCGCGACGTTGCGCCTTACGATGTGCAGGCGACAACGGATGTCGTGATGTGCTGTTTCCGCAAGAAACCATTCGAAGAGCTGATGGACGAAACGCCTCACATCGCGCATCGCCTGCTGCAGATGACATTGGACGAGCTTGACGCCGCCCGCGAATGGATGCTGGTTCTGGGTCGCAAGACAGCGCGCGAAAAGATTGCCAGCCTGATTTCGATCATTGCCCGGCGGGATGCGTCGATTGGTCAAAAGGGCCTGTCAGGACCGATCGTGTTCGATCTGCCCCTGACCCGAGAAGCCATGGCGGATTATCTGGGACTTACGCTTGAGACGGTCAGCCGCCAGATTTCAGCTCTGAAAAAGGACGGTTTGATCTTACTGGAAGGCAAACGTCACGTGACCATCCCCGATCTTGGGCGACTCATGGAAGAAGCAGGCGACGATTCCGATGGCGGGTTTCTGGTCTGACCAGTCTTTCGTTCGGCAGAGTTCGCTTACCGCGACCAGCCGGTCGGTTCACGTACTAACATAGGAGTGTGGCATGGGGTTCAGCAGTCTGTTGGCAATGCTGTTCATTGGCGCAATCGCCGGATGGCTTTCGGGAAAGATCATGGAAGGCCGTGGGTTCGGCCTGATCGGCAACATCATCGTCGGCATCGTAGGCGCGTTCCTGTCGGGCATGATCTTTCCGGCGCTTGGTTTTTCCGTTGGAGGGGGCCTGTTCTCGTCGATCCTTTTCGCGACAATTGGGGCGGTGATCCTGTTGTTCCTGATCGGCCTCATCCGCCGGGGGTGAAAAAAGCCGCCTGTCGAGGCGGCTTTTTAACTTGATTGGGTCAGTGCGCCAGGAACACCGGAACCGAGGATTGTTCCAGCATGTTCCGGGTCGCCCCTCCCAGAATGGCTTCGCGAAAGCGGGAATGGCCATAAGCGCCCATCACGATCATGTCCGATTCGGTATCCGTCGCGTGGCGATTAAGGATATCCGAGACTCGGGTCATGGTCTTGCTGAGCACGTCGATCTCGCATTTGACACCATGACGGGCCAGCATCTGGGACAGCATCCCACCCGGGTCTGACCGGTCCGGCCCATGCTGTGGCGGGTCGATGACCACAATACGGACGATCTCGGCCTGTTTGAGGAAGGGCAGGGCCCGCCGGATGGCGCACATGGCCTCGACGCTTTCGTTCCAGGCGATCATGATGTTGCCCGGGGCTTTCAACGGCGCGCCGCTGTCGGGAACTACAAGAACCGGGCAATGTCCTTCGAACATGGCCGCTTCGATAATGGGTTCGGCCTCGGCCCCGCGACCTTCACCATACGGATGTGGCAGGATCACAAGGTCGGAAAACCGGGCCCGGTGCGCGACGTGGCGCCCGATATCGGCAATTTGTGCAACGCCGTGTTCGGCGGACCAACGCACACCGGATTTGCCGAGATAGTCATTGGCAAAGGCCAGCAAATCCTTTGCCTCGGCATTGGCCCGGTTCAGCGTTTCCTGAACGATCAAAGCATTGGCACCCGCATAATAGTAACCTGTCTGACTGCGATCGACGCCCAGACACAGGACTTCGGCATGGGCATCCTGAGCCTCGGCCAGGGCCACAATCTGCGCCAAAGCAGCCTGTGCAGTCTGCGTTTCGGTCATGACTGTGAGAAGAGATTTGTACGCCATTTTGACCTCATGTTTCGGGCAATTGGTCTCATGTGACCTGTTAGCCCTTTTCTACTACCATGCGTGTCATAGAAAACGCTGGACTGTCTTGATACAGATCAAAGCAATGAAGGTGGCCGTGCTTCAGAACGGCAGCCAGTCAAATGGGTTTCGCGCGTCACAAGAATCAAAAACGTGCGGAGCATGGCAAAGGGACGCAATATGTCGAATTACATCAAGCTGATCGTGCTTGGTCTGATCGCGCTGTTTGCAGCGATCGGAACCAATTATGCACGCGATTTGGCGTATCAGGTACATGCGCTGCTGGTGATGCTCATCGCCGGTGGCCTGTTCATCTGGACGCTTCGAAACACTGACGAGCCAGATATTCAGATCGACCGCTCGGGCGAATACATGGATGGCGTGATCCGCTATGGCGTGATCGCAACCGCCTTTTGGGGCGTGATTGGGTTCCTTGCAGGGACCTTTATCGCGTTTCAGCTGGCGTTTCCGGTGCTGAACTTCGAATGGGCGCAGGGTTATCTGAACTTTGGTCGTCTGCGTCCGTTGCACACCTCGGCAGTCATTTTTGCCTTTGGCGGCAACGCACTGATCGCAACCTCGTTCTACGTGGTTCAGCGTACCAGCGCGGCGCGGCTTTGGGGCGGCAACCTCGCGTGGTTCGTGTTCTGGGGCTATCAGCTGTTCATCGTGCTGGCCGCGACCGGCTATGTGCTGGGCGGAACGCAGTCCAAGGAATATGCCGAACCTGAATGGTATGTCGATCTGTGGCTGACCATTGTCTGGGTCGCCTATCTGGCTGTCTACCTGGGTACGATCATCAAGCGGAAAGAACCCCACATCTATGTGGCCAACTGGTTCTATCTGGCCTTTATCGTCACCGTCGCCATGCTGCATCTGGTCAACAACATGACCATCCCGGTCAGCATCTGGGGTTCGAAATCGGTCATCGTCTGGTCGGGCGTGCAGGATGCCATGATCCAGTGGTGGTATGGCCACAACGCTGTGGGCTTCTTCCTGACCGCGGGTTTCCTTGGCATGATGTACTATTTCATCCCGAAACAGGCCGAACGCCCGGTGTTTTCGTACAAGCTGTCGATCATCCACTTCTGGGCGCTGATCTTCCTGTATATCTGGGCCGGTCCACACCACCTGCACTATACCGCGCTGCCTGACTGGGCGTCGACGCTGGGCATGGTGTTCTCGGTGATCCTGTGGATGCCGTCCTGGGGTGGTATGATCAACGGTCTGATGACCCTGTCGGGGGCCTGGGACAAGCTGCGCACCGATCCGATCATCCGCATGATGGTCATCTCGGTCGGCTTCTACGGCATGTCCACCTTTGAAGGTCCGATGATGTCGATCCGTGCTGTGAACAGTCTCAGCCACTACACCGACTGGACCATTGGTCACGTGCATTCTGGCGCGCTGGGCTGGAACGGCATGATCACCTTTGGTGCACTGTACTTCCTGGTGCCTGTCCTGTGGAAACGCGAGCGTCTGTACTCGCTGCAAATGGTAAGCTGGCACTTCTGGCTCGCCACGATCGGCATCGTGCTTTATGCCGCGTCGATGTGGGTCACCGGTATCATGGAAGGCCTGATGTGGCGTGAAGTGGATGCAAACGGCTTCCTGGTGAACTCGTTCGCTGACACCGTGGCCGCCAAGTTCCCGATGTATGTGGTGCGTGCTCTGGGTGGCGTGATGTTCGTCGCTGGCGCCGTGATCATGTGCTACAACCTGTGGATGACTGTGCGGAAAGCGCCGGCCAAAGAGGCCAGCCTGACCGTCGCGGTCCCGGCTGAATAGAGGGAGGGCCGGAGCAATGGCAATTCTCGACAAACATAAGATCCTCGAGACCAACGCGACCCTCCTGCTGATCTTCAGCTTTCTGGTCGTGACCATCGGTGGCCTGGTGCAGATCACCCCGCTGTTCTATCTTGAGAACACCATCGAGAAGGTGGAGGGCATGCGCCCTTACACCCCTCTCGAAATGGCAGGGCGTGAGATCTACATCCGCGAAGGCTGCTATGTCTGCCACAGCCAGATGATCCGCCCGATGCGGGACGAGGTCGAGCGCTATGGCCACTACTCGCTGGCGGCTGAATCGATGTATGACCACCCGTTCCAGTGGGGATCAAAGCGTACCGGACCTGATCTGGCGCGTGTCGGTGGCCGCTATTCTGATCAGTGGCAGATGGACCACCTGCGCGACCCTCAGTCTGTGGTGCCTGAATCGGTGATGCCGAAATACGGCTTCCTCGAACATCGCAAGATCGACGGCAAGTATATCGGTGACATCATGGCGACCAATGCGGTTGTCGGCACCCCATATACCGAGGAGATGCTGGAAAACGCGGTTGCCGATTTCAGCGCGCAGGCCGATCCTGACAGTGACTACGACGGTCTGCTGGAGCGGTACGGTGACAAGGTCAACGTGCGCAACTTCGATGGTCAGCCTGAACTGACCGAAGCCGATGCGCTGATCGCCTATCTGCAAATGCTGGGTACGCTGGTCGATTTCTCGACCTTTACCCCGGATGCAAGCCGTTAACAGGAGGGTGTGATGGAAGAATACACACTTCTTCGACAGTTCGCGGATAGCTGGATGCTGCTTGTGTTGTTTGTCTTCTTCGTTGGCATCGTGATCTGGGTTTTCCGCCCCGGTGCCAGCAAGGAATACAAGGACACCGCCAACATCCCCTTCCGGCACCAAGACAAACCCGCCACACCCAAGGAGGCGCGGCAATGAGCAAGACACCTGATAAACAGCCGGGCGATCCTAATACAACCGGGCACAGCTGGGACGGAATCGAGGAATTCGACAACCCCATGCCGCGCTGGTGGCTATGGACCTTCTACGCCACCATCTTCTGGGGCGTGATCTATACGATCATGTTTCCGGCCTGGCCCCTGGTCCATGGCGCGACAGCCGGTGTGCTGGGATGGTCAACCCGTGAAAACGTACAGCAGGACATGGTTGCCTTCGAAGAGGCAAACGCGCCCTGGAACGCCAAGCTGGTGGAAACTTCGCTGGAAGACATCTCTAAGGATGCAGAGCTTCAGCAATATGCCGTGAACTCGGGCGGTGCGGTGTTCCGGACCTGGTGCGCACAATGCCATGGTTCGGGTGCGCAGGGTGCGCCGGGTTTCCCGAACCTGCTGGATGATGCCTGGCTGTGGGGCGGAACGCTGGACGACATCGTCTACACCGTCAGCTACGGTGTCCGGAACGAAGAAAGCGACGATGCGCGCTATTCCGAGATGCCGGCATTTGGCGAAATCCTCGAACACGACGAAATCACGCAGGTGGTCCAGTACGTCATGTCGCTGAGCAATGCCCAGACCGACGATGCGGCAGCGCAGGCAGGCAAAGTTGTCTTCGAAGACAACTGCGCGGCCTGCCACGGCGAGGATGGCACAGGTGATATCTTCCAGGGTGCGCCGAACCTGACTGACGCGATCTGGCTTTACGGTGGCAGCGAAGAAACGCTGACGGAAACCGTAACTTACAGCCGCTTTGGCGTCATGCCGAACTGGGATACCCGCCTGACCGAGGCGCAGATTCGCGCCGTATCTGCCTATGTCCACCAGTTGGGTGGCGGTCAGTAAGATCTAAAGAACACCTTCGGGCGGTTCGCCGCCCGAAGGCTGGGGCACCGGCTGTTCCATCTGTTCGCGCGTTTCCTGAACAGCCGGTGCTTTTTTCCCACAATAAGGCCACTTAAACCTGTGGTCCAGATTCAGGTTTACTGTTCCTTGCGTCAAAAGTTGCTCGGATCCACCTCGCGCGGGTTTTTAATCCACCAATGACCTTCCGGCAGCCAACGGCGTTTGCGGTGACCCGGCTTTGGCGCATCGCGAATATGCGGCGCATTGATCCGGGTTGCGGTCATGAAAGATCTGGCAAAAACGGTCAGCATGGTTGGTCTCCTCTGCAAGGGTATCTCTGCAATAAAGATTGACCTTTGCGGTGCTGAATGCGACTCAAATACCATTCCATAGTGTAAGTCAGGATTACATATGAACTGGTTGTCGCTTCCCCCGTTGGCCGCGCTGAGGGCGTTTGCGGCATTTGCTGAAAAGCGCAACGTCGTCGAAGCTGGGGCTGCGTTAAACGTAAGCCATGCGGCAATTAGCCAGCAGTTGCGTGTACTTGAGAAACACCTGGGTGCTGCCTTGCTGGATCGAACGGGCAAGGCCCTGACCCTGACCGCCGATGGCGAGCACCTGGCCCGAGCCCTGCAACTGGGGTTTGGCGCGATCGAGGTGGCAGTGGGGGATTTGGCGCGGTCTGGTCAGGATCGCCCGGTCCACGTGTCGCTGACATCTTCTTTTGCAGCCTCATGGCTGATGCCGCGCCTACCTGCCTTTCGCGAAACCCACCCCGAGGTGAACCTGATCCTCGATCCTACTGCGGAAATTGTCGAACTGCGACCGGGTGGGATCGATATTGCCATTCGGTACGGCCCCGGCGGTTGGACCGGTGTGCAATCTGAAATGCTGTTGCAGTCGCCCGTGGTCATCGTCGCCGCCCCGAAACTGCTGGGGGAAAAGACATCATGGACTCCGACCGAGCTGGCCCGGCTGCCCTGGCTTGAGGAAATCGGAACCACCGAGGCGACGACCTGGTTGGCCGAACATGGTGCTGGTCCCGAACGCGGCGCCGGGCGCACCGAGTTGCCGGGAAACCTGGTACTGGACGGGCTGAGGGCCGGGCAGGGGGTCACTGTCACAGTGCGACATTTCGTCGAGCCGGACATCAAGGCCGGTCGTATTGTCGAGCTTTATGCAGAGCCGGATACGCGCGGTTACCATATTGTGACGCCAAATTCGGCACTTAGACCCGCAGTAAAGACATTTGTGACGTGGTTGAGGCGTCAGGCACGGGAAATGTGATAAAAGGTGTCTGTACGATGCGCGTTTTGACCCATGTCAAAGTTGCTATGCGCGTGATCTGGAAGAACACACACTCAGAAGAGCCAGTACCGGAGCCAGCCTGTGAGCGATTCCAACCCCACCCCCAGCCTATACGCCGCACGAGAACCGATCTTTCCAAGACGCGTTTCCGGGCCATTTCGGAACCTGAAATGGATCATCCTTATCGTGACACTGGGCATTTACTATGTAACGCCCTGGATCAGATGGGATCGTGGCCCCAGCCTGCCGGATCAGGCCGTGCTGCTGGATCTGGCAAACCGGCGCTTCTATTTCTTCTGGATCGAAATCTGGCCGCACGAGTTCTATTTCGTGGCGGGCCTGCTGATCATGGCGGGGCTGGGTCTGTTCCTGTTCACATCTGCGCTGGGGCGGGTCTGGTGCGGGTATGCCTGCCCGCAAACGGTCTGGACTGACCTTTTCATTCTGGTCGAGCGCTGGATCGAAGGCGACAGGAACGCCCGTTTGCGCCTGCATCGTCAGGAAAAGCTGGATTTCCGCAAGGCACGGCTCCGGGTGACGAAATGGGTGACCTGGTTCCTGATCGGTCTGGCCACCGGCGGCGCCTGGGTGTTTTATTTTGCGGATGCGCCGACGCTGCTCCGCGATCTTGTGACGGGTAACGCGCATCCCATCGCTTACACGACGATGCTGGTTCTGACTGGTACGACCTTCTTCTTCGGCGGGTTCGCCCGCGAACAGATTTGTATCTACGCGTGTCCTTGGCCGCGCATTCAGGCCGCGATGATGGACGAAGACACGCTGGTCGTGGGATACCGCGAATGGCGTGGTGAGCCGCGCGGCAAAGGCAAGCGGACAGCTGATTCCGAGTTGGGGGATTGTATCGACTGCATGGCCTGCGTGAATGTCTGCCCTGTTGGGATCGATATCCGGGATGGTCAGCAGCTTGAATGTATCACCTGTGCCCTGTGTATCGACGCGTGTGATGACATGATGGCCAAGATCGGCAAACCGCGCGGGCTGATCGACTATATGGCGCTCAGCGACGAGCCGCGCGAACGCTCGGGCCAGCCGCCCAAGAATGTCTGGAAACACATCTTCCGGCCCCGTACGATCCTGTACACCTCGTTGTGGTCACTGGTGGGGTTTGCGCTGCTGTTCGCCCTGTTCATTCGCTCTGACATCGATCTGACCGTAGCGCCCGTGCGCAACCCGACCTTTGTCACCCTGTCGGATGGCACCATTCGGAACACCTATGACGTCAGACTGCGCAACAAGCACGGTGAGGACCGCCTGTTCAAATTGTCTCTGGCGGGCGATCCGTCGATGCGACTGGAAATTGAGGGAACCAAGATCGATACTGTGAATGTCACGGCGGATACGGCACAATTGACCCGTGTATATATCGTGGCATCCCGTGACAGCGGTCCGGCGGCAGCAGAAGCGACACCTGTACGGATCTGGGTCGAAGACCTCAGCAGCGGCGAACGCGCTTACAAAGACACCACGTTCAACGGACGGGGGAACTGATCATGGCCGAACGTAAATTCACCGGAAAGCACGCTCTGGCGGTGTTTGTCGGTGCCTTTGGCGTGATCATCGCGGTGAACCTCGTGCTGGCTTATAATGCGGTGAAAACGTTTCCCGGGCTGGAGGTCAAGAATTCCTACGTTGCCAGCCAGGAGTTCAACGATCGCCTGAAAGAGCAGCAGGCATTGGGCTGGACGGTTCGCGCAGAAACCAAAGGTGGTCTTCTGATCCTGCATATTACGGACGCGACCGGCGCGCCGGTTCAGGTCAGCGAATTGCAGGCGGTGGTTGGCCGCGCGACCCATGTGCGGGACGATTTCGCACCGGATTTCACCTTTGACGGCGCGGCCTATGCCACGCCTGCCACGCTGGGCAAGGGCAACTGGAACATCCGGTTGGTCGCGCGTGACGGCAGTGGTGCCGAGTTTTCGCAGCGCGTTCCGCTGTATGTGAAAGGGTAGCCGATGACGGCGCAGCTTTCATCCGGTACGGCGGCCTGTCCGGGGTGTCTGGCAACCCCGGCAGAGCCCGCGCGCCCGATTCCGGACGATGTGCAGATCGCCTTGTCGCTGCCGGGCATCCACTGCTCGGCCTGTATCGCGACGGTCGAACGCGAACTGAACGCCCATCCCGGTGTCGAAGACGCGCGCGTCAACCTGACTTTGAAACGGGCGATGATCAAAGCCGCGCCGGATACCCGCGCGGCCGATCTGATCCCGGTGCTTGAACGGGCAGGTTTCGAAGCGCATGAGCTTGACCCCGGCGCTTTGTCGGCAACACAGGCGGACAAGGCGGGACGTGACCTGCTGATGCGACTGGCCGTCGCCGGGTTTGCATCCATGAACGTGATGCTGTTGTCGGTGTCGGTTTGGTCCGGTGCAACAGACGCGACGCGCGACATGTTCCACTGGATTTCCGCTGCAATCGCGCTGCCTGCCATTGCCTTCTCGGCTCAACCGTTCTTTGCCAACGCCTGGAGCGCCCTGCGGGTGCGGCGGCTGAACATGGATGTGCCGATCACGCTGGCGATCCTGCTGGCGCTGGTCACATCCCTGTGGGAGACCGCGCTGAGCGGAGAGCACGCCTATTTCGATGCCGCGCTGACCCTGACATTCTTCCTGCTGGCGGGCCGGTATCTGGACTACCGCACCCGCGCCGCAGCCCGATCCGCCGCAGAAGAGCTTACCGCTCTGGAAGTGCCGCGCGCGATCCGCATCGTGGACGGGGTGGAGGCCGAAGTTGCGGTGGCCGATCTGAAGGTCGGTGATCTGATCCTTGTGCGCCCCGGTGGCCGAATGCCGGTGGACGGTCAGATCGTGTCTGGTCAGTCCGAACTGGACCGCTCGCTGTTGACGGGGGAAACCTTGCCGGTATTTGCCGAAGCCGGCCAGCTGGTCAGCGCGGGCGAGGTCAACCTGACAGGTCCGCTGACCCTGCGCGCCACAGCAGTGGGTCAGGATACGTCGCTGCACCGGATGGCGGATCTGGTGGCCATCGCAGAATCGGGGCGGTCCCGCTATACCTCGCTGGCCGACAAGGCCGCCAAGCTTTATGCGCCCGGTGTCCACATCCTTTCGGCGCTCAGCTTTGTGGGGTGGTACATCTATTCGGGCGATTTGCGCACCGCTCTGAACATTGCCGCGGCGGTTCTGATCATCACCTGTCCCTGCGCCTTGGGTCTGGCTGTTCCGGCAGTGACCACCGCTGCCTCGGGCCGGTTGTTCCGCAAGGGTATGCTGATCAAGCACGCAACCGCGCTCGAACGGTTGTCCGAGACCGACACCGTGGTGTTCGACAAGACGGGCACGCTGACCTCGGGTGCGCCGGAACTGGTCAATCTTGGCGATCACACCCGCGCACAGGTCGAGGTTGCGCTGGCCCTGGCCGAGGCCTCTGCGCATCCCTTGTCGGTATCATTGGCCAAAGCCGCGCGACAGGCCGGGATCAAACCTGCAAATGTTCGGGACATAACCGAAGTGCCGGGATACGGCACCGAAGGGGAATACCGCGGTCAACCTGTTCGTTTGGGCCGGGCCGCATGGGTTGGCGCACAGCAGGGCGCGGAAACGTCCGCCTGGCTTGCAATTGGCGACGATGCGCCCCTAGCATTCCGTTTCTCGGACGCGCTGCGTCCGGGCGCGGACGAGGCAGTGGAAGCGTTGCGCGCGTCAGGCAAGCACGTGCTGCTGATCTCAGGGGATTCGATGGGTGCCGTGCAATCATTGGCCGAGAAGCTGGGAATAACGGATTGGGTCGCCGAGGCTTTGCCGCAGGACAAAGCACAGCGCATTCAGGACCTCAGGGGCCAGGGCCGCAAAGTTCTGATGGTGGGGGACGGCCTGAACGATACGGCTGCTTTGGCGGCGGCACATGTGTCGATCTCTCCGGCCTCGGCGCTGGATGCGGCGCGGGTTGCCTCGGACATCGTTCTTCTGGGCAATGACCTTCTGCCCATCGCGGATGCCTGCGATACGGCCATCAAGGCCACCCGTCGCATCCGCGAGAACTTTCAGATCGCAACCGTTTACAACGTGATTGCCGTTCCGCTGGCCGTGATCGGACTGGCGACACCGCTGATCGCGGCCTTGGCGATGTCGACCTCGTCGATTACCGTATCGCTGAACGCATTGCGGCTGAGGTAACCCTGATGGAAGTGCTTGCCTATCTGATCCCGATTTCCCTGTTTCTGGGGGGCGTTGGTCTGGTCGCCTTTATCTATACCGTTCGTTCCAATCAGTACGAAGACCCCGATGGCGATGCGCGCCGCATCCTGAGTGACGAGTGGGACGACAAACCCAAACCCTGACCAATCGCCCGATACGCGCAGAGTTCATCCAAGCGCCCTTGAAATTGCCGCAATGCCCGGCTATGTCCGGCCCATCCGCAAGCAGAGAGAACACGCCAAATGGCCACCACCAACCCGATCCAGTTCATTCAGCAAGTCCGTGCCGAAGTTTCCAAGGTCGTCTGGCCGACCCGGCGCGAAGTGCTGTTGACCACGGTCATGGTCTTCATCATGGCGGCGCTGACAGCTGTGTTTTTTGCTTTGGTCGATCTGGGTATCCGGGGCGGCCTTCAGCTGATTCTGGGCGCTTTCGGCTAAGCCGGTTCAGGCGGGGGCAAATACGACTGCCCCTTGCACCTCGCGCGATGTCAGAGTAGGTGACGCATATTCGGAATGGGCGTGTGGCGATTCGGGTCACGCGCCGCTTTTTATTCCGGATGACGTGACAGGATTTAAATGACGGGTGTGTCCGCAATATGTGATGCCCCGAAGACAAACAAGGACGACAGGTTCATGGCGAAACGGTGGTACTCGGTCAGCGTTCTTTCGAATTTCGAAAAGAAGATCGCAGAGCAGATCCGCACGTCGGTGGCTGAACAGGGCCTTGAGAACGATATCGACGAAGTTCTGGTGCCCACCGAAGAGGTGATCGAAGTGCGCCGGGGCAAGAAGGTCACCACCGAACGCCGCTTTATGCCGGGTTACGTGCTGGTGCATATGGAAATGTCGGATCAGGGCTATCACCTGATCAACTCGATCAACCGCGTCACCGGTTTTCTGGGTCCGCAGGGCCGCCCGATGCCGATGCGCGACGCCGAGGTGAACCAGATCCTCAACCGCGTTCAGGAAGGCGAAGAAGCGCCCAAGTTGATGATCACCTTCGAGATCGGCGAGAAGGTCAAGGTCAACGACGGCCCGTTCGAGGATTTCGACGGCATGGTCGAAGGCGTGGACGACGAAGCGCAGAAGCTGAAAGTATCGGTCTCGATCTTTGGCCGCGAAACCCCAGTTGAGCTGGACTTTACTCAGGTCACGAAGCAGAGCTAAGCGCGCTTCCAGAGAAATTCGAAACGCCGCGATGTGAAAGCATAGCGGCGTTTTCGTATCTGTGCCGCAGAAAGCACAACGATCTACCTGCGCCAAAGTATCGACACAATTTGTTGATTATTTCCAGAACGGCGACAATTGAGGGATTACTAGAAAATGACAGCTTTTGCGCAAGATGTGTTGGCCGTCAAAAGCAAAGAAGCACCCAATGTTTCCAGTCTTCTTGTCGAAGTTGCTCGACGGACCGGGAGAAGTCCATTTTCGCTGGCCTTTGACTTTTTCAAGCTTCGCAAGAAACGCGGAAAGCTGAGGTTTTACGAGTACTTTCTTTACGAGCTTTATGATCGGGAGCGTTGGTCTGATATTGAGCGTGAGGAGTTCGTTTCATCTCATGTCCACTGGCCGCTTGTAAATGCTTGCAACAACAGTCAATGGCAGGCCCTCACCGAAGACAAATGGTTGTCTGCGTGTTTCCTCGAACACAACAGGCTGCCCGTGCCGAAAACTTTGGCTGTCTTTGATCGCAGCGCGCGCCAGTTCGGTGGAACGCCAAAACTGACAAACGCCGAAGACTTGAAGTCCTTCTTTTCGACCCACGGGTCATGCTCGGTTTTCGCGAAACCTATCGTCGGGATGTGGAGCGCAGGTGCCATGCGCATTTCGGGGCACACTGATACGCATGTCATTCTGGACGGGCAGGAACCTCAAACCTACGAGGACTTCGCAAATTCGACACTTGGTGAAATCCCCTACATCTTTCAGGACTGTCTGAAACCACATGGTTTTTTTGACGGTATTACCGACGCTATTGCGACCGTGCGCAGTTTGAACATTATCGACGACAATCAACTTTCCGTTCCGTTTACAATGCTAAAGCTGCCCCTTGCGGGGAATGTTGCGGACAACTTCTGGCGGCCCGGCAACCTTCTTTGCAACCTGAACCCGGAAACCGGCGAGGTTAAGGCCATAGCCTCAGTTGAAGACGGTCGCCGAGTTGAACTTAGCTCTCTGCCGGAATGCGACCGCACTCTTATTGGTGAAAAACTGCCATTCTGGGCTGAACTGAAAAAGCTGAACCAAGAAATCGCTTTGTTGCACGCAGAAAATCACTTTGGATCAACGGATATCGCTCTTACAGAGAATGGCCCGGTTGTGGTTGAAGTGAACAATGGCTGCGCTTTTGAACTTGTGCAAATTGCGACTGGTAAAGGGTTTCTCGACGAAAAAATGAAAGAGTTCTTTAGCAAACACAATGTGAAATTCTAGAATATTGGCGAATGCGGCCTTCAACGTTGTCGGATAAGTTCCACTCGCACGTGATTTCAGGGCTCGTATTCTTGTGTCAGGTCATTGTGATAAGCCAGAGGGGCGTACAGCCAGTAATAGTTCGCCCCAAAGAACGCCCAGCAAGCTTTTGCTGACCAGAACGCAGTGCCTTTTGTAGGCCGGGTTCTTTTTTGATTTTGGAAGCGTAACACCGCGGTGCATTTGGCACCGCGGCGGTTTAGTTTAAGACGCGGAGTCCCGACGCCGTTTCGCGTTTGGGCTTACTGCGACTGAACCATGGCTGCGCGCAAAAGCTGCGGGCGGTCGGTCTGGGACGGCAGGAAGACCGCCTGCGACCCGGCATCCAGCGCCGAAAGGCTTGCATCATACCATTGCATCGCAAGATCGCGGCGCGCCTGAACACCAAAGCCTTCGCGCAGATGGTGACCGACCAGTTCTCCGTATGCGGGTTCACCCATGGCAACCAGCATCAGCGCAGACCCAACTGCGGTATCCATGTTGTCCTGACGATATCCCATCGCAAGGCAGACCTTGCTGGTTGCGGCAAGATCAGCAGGGCTAAGACCCGAATCCAAGGCAAGCTTGCGCACCTGGGTTTCAGCCTCTGATTTCGAGTTGATAGACAGCGCATCAACTTGCGGTGCCAACATGTCGCCAAAGGCGGCGCACTGGTCTGCGACCTGATCGGGTGTAAGACCCTGAATGCCCTGCATCAGCTCTTCGCCCTGTGCCATCGCATAACTGCGGGCAAGGCAGAACTGCTCGCTGAGCGCAAAGTCAGGATCGGACATGTTAGACAGGGTCGTATAGCCGCCATTGGTCGACGTTTGCAGCATGACCCCGCTGCACCGATTGGCCAGCGACGGGCCTCCGGTTCCGCCGGAAAACAGGCTCGGCAGGCTGGCTGTCGTGGTTTCAGTGGCGCTTGTTGCGGGTTCGGCCTGTTGAGGCGTGATAACCGGGATGGCCGGTGCTTGGGTCTGAGGTGCCGCCGCCAAGGCAGAGCCGGTTTGCACCTGTTGGCGATAGGCCATCAAGAGCGGTTGACCCGAAAGCTGGGTTGCCGCCTGCCCACCGCTTGTCGCCCAGTAATAGGCCTGCATCAGAAAGTCATACTGATAGGGCTGGAAGTCATAGCCATTCACAGGATAGCCCATGGACACCTGGTAGCGTTCGATCGCCGACCGGGTTCCATGCCCGACCTGCCCATCGACACGCCCGGCGTTATAGCCGAAATAGTTGAGCGCGGTCTGTGTCTGCGCCCCTTGCGAGGTCGATGGAATGCCCGACCGGTAGGTCTGGCTCGAAGACCGGGACTTTTTCTTTTGCTGGTCTTTGCCGATCGCGTATCCGACGACCCCGCCAACGACAGCACCGCCGATGAAGTCGCCCGCATCGGCCCGCGCGGTCTGGGGGACGGACACCGCAAAAGACAGCGCGGCGATTAGCATAGTGAATAAACGAATAATCATGACGAACCTCCGAACAAATTTGTTCTGACCAAGTATAGCACAGCCGCAGCATGGCGCGGTTATTTATGCGGCGCAAGGAACGAAGCTACAGCAGTCTTTCAATCGGGTGCCGGGTTAGCTCCGGTTTTTTCAAGCAAATTAAACCCTTAATATGGCGCGATACCTAGTGTTTCAGGCCGACTGGTTTTTCCTGGCTTTGACCGGAATGATCAGCACTTTCCCGCCCTGGCGCGTCAACGCCGGTGTTCATCGACTTGGAACTCGATTCGGTGATCCCGAATTGAAAGGCAGGCCACTTGCCAACCCCCATGATCCCCTGTAAACGCCGCCCCATCGTCTTCGGGCGAGATTCTCTCGTGGGAGGTTACCGGGGTCGCGATCCCAGGCCGGACCACGCAACAAAATCCGGGTGAGACGCGTTTCACCCTAGTTGAAAGGAAAACCAAATGGCCAAGAAGCTTGCTGGTACAATGAAACTGCAGGTTCCTGCAGGTCAGGCGAACCCGTCGCCGCCAGTTGGTCCGGCGCTGGGTCAGCGCGGCATCAACATCATGGAATTCTGCAAGGCGTTCAACGCCAAGACCGCAGATATGGAGCCCGGCGCGCCGTGCCCGACCGTGATCACCTACTATCAGGACAAGTCCTTCACCATGGACATCAAGACGCCGCCCGCGTCTTACTACCTGAAAAAAGCTGCTGGTCTTAAGCCGGTCGGTAAGCGTAACCGCCCCCGCGGCGCGGAAAACCCAGGTCGCGAGACCGTGGCAACCGTGACCTCCAAGCAGGTTCGTGAAATCGCCGAAGCCAAAATGAAAGATCTGAACGCCAACGACGTCGAAGGCGCAATGCAGATCATCCTGGGCTCGGCCCGCTCCATGGGCATCGAGGTGAAGTAAGATGGCAAAACTCGGTAAACGTACCCGCGCTGCGCGCGAAGCCGTCGCTGGCAAGGAAAACCTGTCGGTGGACGAAGCTGTTGCCCTGGTCAAAGCCAATGCAACGTCGAAATTCGACGAGACCATCGAAATCGCGATGAACCTGGGCGTTGACACCCGTCACGCAGACCAGATGGTGCGCGGCGTTGTCGGCCTGCCGAACGGCACAGGCAAAGACATGCGCGTTGCTGTCTTCGCACGTGGCGCGAAGGCTGACGAAGCGAAAGAAGCAGGCGCGGATATCGTTGGTGCAGAAGACCTGATGGAAACCATTCAGGGCGGCTCCATCGAATTCGATCGCTGCATTGCAACCCCGGACATGATGCCGATCGTCGGTCGTCTGGGTAAGGTTCTGGGCCCCCGTAACCTGATGCCGAACCCCAAGGTTGGCACTGTGACCATGGACGTGAAAGCAGCCGTGGAAGCAGCCAAAGGCGGTGAAGTTCAGTTCAAGGCGGAAAAAGGCGGCGTTGTGCACGCAGGCGTTGGCAAAGCGTCGTTTGACGAAGCCAAGCTGGTTGAAAACATTCGCGCTTTCGTCTCGGCTGTTGCACGGGCCAAGCCGTCGGGCGCCAAGGGCACCTACATGAAGAAAATCGCGCTGAGCTCGACCATGGGCCCTGGTGTGACCGTTGATGTGGCAGAAGCTTCGGGCGAATAAGCCTGACCTACGCCTAAGCAATGTTGCGGGCGGTCCCTTCGGACCGCCCATTTTTTTAGCTGAACTGCAACGCTGTGTGATTGGCTGTATCGCCGGTCAGGGTGAAGAAGCTCCGGTCTTCAATGGGCACCCATTTTCCTGTGCCCTTGTCCAGAGGCTCGGACGCGATGACCCTGCCGCCGTGGTCCAGCCCTTCCCCGAAATACAGGGACGGGCTGCGCTGGTCGCTGGAATACCGAAACGCATACAGGCACTGCCCATCTGAAAAGGCGACGGCCATGCGATCCGGTTGCGTCCGATGACCGTCAAGCGCATCGATCTGACGCAGAGTTGCGACAACAGCGTCCTGCGGCGCATCATCCAGCCCGTTCGCCAGCAGGAGAAGAAACAGAAGCTCTGAATCCGTCGACCCGCGCCGCGCTGCATAAAGTTCGTCCGGCAGTGAGGATTCAAGCCGTCTTCGCAAACGCCCGAACTCGCCAATCTGGCCATTATGCATGAAGGACCATTTGCCAAACGTGAAAGGGTGGCAGTTTGCGCGCGACACTTCGCCGAACGTCGAAGCGCGGACATGGGCCAGAAACAGCGAGGATTTTATCATCCTGCAAAGATCGACCAGGTTACCATCCGACCACGCGGGCAGGACATCCCTGTACAGGCCGGGGCGATCCTGGTCTGCGTACCAGGCCATACCGAAGCCATCGCCATTGACGGCAAGTTTAGCTTCGGCCGCGTGCTGGCTTTGCTCCAGCAAGGAATGCTGGGGCCGGATGACGATGTTTTCAAGCGGTATACTTGGTCCGCAATAGGCGGCAATTCTGCACATTTGTTCTGATTCTTCTTGTTTCTGAGAAAAATTGTCGGGTTATAGTCTTGAACTTGGAACAATGTCACGAACTATTTTGCCGTCAGCCCTGAAATTCGACCAAATCAATTGCTCGTCACCGCACTTTATCTTGTGGTTCTGGTCATCCCTTGTTGCGTCTGATTAATCCCAATTTACCTCTTGGAAACCCCGGCCATCTGTCCTAAGTAGACCTGCGGAATAAAGCGTGCGATTCGTCGTGCGCTTTATTTTGTTTCGTCCAAGACGGTGGGTGGTGCCATATGGCCCCTTAATTCCCTGCCTGAGACGGGTAAGACCAAAGAATTCTGAGGGTCCCACCCTCGGGCGAGTTTTGGCCAATCCCGTAACAACGGACCTGAACGCCGGGGCGCAAGCCGCGGCAAATATGAGCCGGGGTGAGAACTCACCCCTAACTTGGAGAGAACTGTGGATAGAGCCCAGAAAGAGAAAGTGGTCGAGGAACTCGGCCAAATCTTCGAAAGCTCTGGCGTCGTAGTGGTTGCCCACTACGCCGGTCTGACAGTTGCCGAGATGCAGGACCTTCGCGCACGTGCCCGTGACGCGGGTGGCTCCGTGCGTGTTGCCAAGAACAGGCTCGCCAAAATCGCCCTCGAGGGTAAGCCGTGTGCAAGCATGGCCGACCTGCTGACAGGGATGACCGTTCTGACCTATTCCGAGGACCCCGTGGCAGCTGCCAAGGTGGCCGAGGACTTCGCCAAGGATAACAAGAAATTTGAAATCCTCGGCGGTGCAATGGGCGAGAACGCTCTGGACCGCAAAGGCGTTGAAGCCGTTTCGAAAATGCCGTCTCGCGAGGAGCTTATTGCTTCGATCGTGGGCTGCATTGGCGCACCTGCTTCGAACATCGCCGGCGCGATTGGCGCACCTGCAAGCAATATCGCAAGCATCCTTTCCACCATCGAAGAGAAGGCGGAAGCTGCGTAAGCGGTTGGCACTGAATGATCTGCGTAGGGTACCTACCCTGACGTTGGAACACACATTGTAAACGGAAAGAGCTGATAAAATGGCTGATCTGAAAGCACTCGCAGAAAGCATCGTGGGTCTGACCCTGCTGGAAGCACAAGAACTGAAAACCATCCTCAAAGACGAATACGGCATCGAGCCCGCAGCTGGCGGCGCCGTAATGGTCGCAGCAGCTGGTGGCGACGCCGGTGGCGCAGCTGAGGAAGAAAAAACCGAATTCGACGTCGTTCTGAAGAACGCCGGCGCTTCGAAAATCAACGTGATCAAAGAAGTTCGCGGCATCACCGGTCTGGGCCTGAAAGAAGCCAAGGAACTGGTCGAAGCCGGCGGCAAGATCAAAGAAGGCGTGTCGAAAGACGAAGCCGAAGACGTCAAAGCCAAGCTGGAAGCAGCTGGCGCCGAAGTCGAGCTGGCCTAAGCCTGGTCTCAGGCGCATCGCTGATGCGCCGAAAATTTTGGCTGGATCCGGAGAAATCCGGGTCCAGCCGAACCTGTCTTAGAAAGGGCCTCACGGACTGGGGCGTTTTCTAAGACACGGTTTTCGGATCGGGAGGCCGCCTTCGGGACGGTGGCCACGAATTGATCCGGACGTGTTGTCTCGATTGTGCAAGATGCCGGGGCCCGACGGTGTCTTTGCCCGCTGAGAACATCGAAAGGTGACATCTGACATGGCTCAAACGTTCCTTGGCCAGAAACGTCTTCGTAAATATTACGGCAAAATCCGCGAAGTACTGGAGATGCCGAACCTCATTGAGGTACAGAAATCTTCTTATGATCTTTTCCTGCGCTCCGGCGATGCAGAACAGCCCACAGACGGCGAAGGCATCAAAGGCGTGTTCCAATCGGTTTTCCCGATCAAGGATTTCAACGAAACCTCTGTTTTGGAGTTCGTGAAATACGATCTGGAGAAACCCAAATACGACGTCGAAGAGTGCATGCAGCGCGACATGACCTACAGCGCACCGCTGAAGGTTACCCTGCGCCTGATCGTGTTCGATGTTGATGAGGACACCGGCGCGAAATCGGTAAAAGACATCAAGGAACAGGATGTCTTCATGGGCGACATGCCCCTGATGACCCCGAACGGCACCTTTGTCGTCAACGGCACCGAGCGTGTGATCGTCTCCCAGATGCACCGCTCGCCCGGTGTGTTCTTTGACCACGACAAGGGTAAAACCCATTCCTCGGGCAAGCTGCTGTTTGCCTGCCGCATCATCCCGTATCGCGGCAGCTGGCTGGACTTCGAGTTTGATGCCAAGGATATCGTGTTCGCCCGTATCGACCGCCGCCGCAAACTGCCTGTGACAACCCTGCTTTATGCGCTGGGTCTGGATCAGGAAGCGATCATGGACGCGTATTACAAAACCGTGTCCTACAAGCTGGACAAGAAGAAGGGCTGGGTCACGCCGTTCTTCCCCGAGCGTGTTCGCGGCACCCGTCCGACGTATGACCTGATCGACGCGAAATCAGGTGAGGTGATTGCCGAGGCAGGCAAAAAAGTCACCCCGCGCGCGGTCAAGAAGCTGATCGACGAGGGCACCGTCACAGAACTGCTGGTTCCGTTCGATCACATCGTTGGCAAGTTTGTCGCCAAGGACATCATCAACGAAGAAAACGGCGCGATCTATGTCGAAGCCGGTGACGAACTGACGCTGGAATATGACAAGGATGGCGACCTGATCGGCGGTACCGCGAAGGAACTGATCGACGCGGGCATCACCGATATTCCGGTTCTCGACATCGATAACGTCAATGTCGGACCCTACATGCGCAACACCATGGCGCAGGACAAGAACATGAACCGCGAAAGCGCGCTCATGGATATCTACCGCGTCATGCGTCCGGGTGAACCGCCCACCGTCGAAGCGGCGTCGGCCCTGTTCGACACCCTGTTCTTCGACAGCGAGCGGTATGACCTGTCCGCCGTTGGCCGCGTGAAGATGAACATGCGCCTGGCACTGGACGCGCCGGATACCCTGCGTACCCTGCGCCGCGAAGACATCGTGGCCTGCGTCAAGGCTCTGGTCGAACTGCGCGACGGCAAAGGCGACGTGGACGATATCGACCACCTCGGCAACCGTCGTGTGCGTTCGGTCGGTGAACTGATGGAAAACCAGTACCGCGTCGGTCTGCTGCGCATGGAGCGCGCGATCAAAGAGCGTATGTCGTCGGTCGAGATCGACACCGTCATGCCGCAGGACCTGATCAACGCGAAACCGGCTGCTGCTGCTGTGCGTGAATTCTTCGGCTCGTCGCAGCTGTCGCAGTTCATGGACCAGACCAACCCGCTGTCGGAAGTCACCCACAAACGCCGTCTTTCGGCGCTTGGCCCCGGTGGTCTGACGCGTGAGCGTGCGGGCTTTGAAGTGCGCGACGTGCACCCGACCCACTATGGCCGGATGTGCCCGATTGAAACGCCGGAAGGCCCGAACATCGGTCTGATCAACTCGCTGGCCACCTTCGCCCGCGTGAACAAGTATGGCTTCATCGAAACACCTTACCGCGTCGTCAAGGACGCCGAGGTGACCGATGAGGTTCACTACATGTCCGCGACCGAGGAAATGCGTCACACCGTGGCGCAGGCGAACGCGACGCTGGACAAGAACGGCAAGTTCATCAACGATCTGGTTTCGACCCGTCAGGCAGGCGACTACACCCTTGCCCCGCGCGAGAATGTGGACCTGATCGACGTGTCGCCGAAACAGCTGGTTTCGGTCGCGGCTTCGCTGATTCCGTTCCTTGAAAATGACGACGCCAACCGCGCTCTGATGGGCTCGAACATGCAACGTCAGGCGGTTCCGCTGCTGCGGGCCGAGGCACCGCTGGTCGGTACCGGGATCGAGGAGAAGGTCGCAATCGACTCAGGCGCTGCGATTCAGGCGAAACGCGCCGGCATCATCGACCAGGTCGATGCCCAGCGTATCGTTATCCGTGCCACCGAGGATCTGGAACTGGGTGACGCTGGCGTTGACATCTATCGTCTGCGTAAGTTCCAGCGCTCGAACCAGAACACCTGCATCAACCAGCGTCCGCTGATCAAGGTGGGTGACACCGTCCAGAAGGGCGAGGTCATTGCCGACGGTCCGTCGACCGATATGGGTGAACTGGCCTTGGGTAAGAACGTGGTCGTCGCGTTCATGCCGTGGAACGGTTACAACTACGAAGACTCGATCCTGATCTCGGAACGTATCGCGCGTGACGACGTCTTTACCTCGGTCCATATCGAGGAATTCGAAGTCGCCGCCCGTGACACCAAGCTGGGCCCGGAAGAGATCACCCGCGACATCCCCAACGTCGGTGAAGAAGCGCTGCGCAACCTCGACGAGGCGGGCATCGTTTACATCGGCGCGGATGTTGAGCCGGGCGATATTCTGGTCGGCAAGATCACTCCGAAGGGCGAAAGCCCGATGACCCCGGAAGAAAAGCTGCTGCGCGCCATCTTTGGTGAAAAAGCATCTGATGTGCGCGACACCTCGTTGCGCGTGAAGCCGGGCGATTACGGTACGGTCGTCGAGGTTCGCGTCTTCAACCGTCACGGTGTCGAGAAAGACGAGCGTGCGCTGCAGATCGAGCGTGAGGAAGTCGAACGTCTGGCCCGTGACCGGGACGACGAGCTGGCGATCCTTGACCGCAACATCTATGCGCGTCTGCAAGGTCTGATCCTGGGTAAAACCGCTGTCAAAGGCCCGAAAGGTGTCAAGGCAGGGTCGGTGATCACCGAGGATCTGCTGGACACCCTGACCCGTGGTCAATGGTGGCAGCTGGCGCTGGAAGACGAGCAGGACGCACAGATCGTCGAGGCCCTGAACGAGCAATACGAAGTGCAAAAGCGCGCTCTGGATGCCCGTTTCGAGGATAAGGTCGAGAAAGTCCGCCGTGGCGACGACCTGCCGCCGGGTGTGATGAAGATGGTCAAAGTCTTCATCGCCGTGAAGCGCAAGCTGCAGCCGGGCGACAAGATGGCCGGTCGTCACGGGAACAAAGGTGTGATCTCCAAGGTTGTTCCGATGGAAGACATGCCGTTCCTGGCCGATGGGACCCCGGTCGACTTCTGTCTGAACCCGCTGGGTGTGCCTTCGCGTATGAACGTCGGTCAGATCCTTGAAACCCACATGGGTTGGGCCGCGCGCGGTCTGGGTCTGAACATCGATGAAGCTCTGGGTGAATACCGCCGTTCCGGCGACCTGACCCCGGTGCGCGAGGCGATGAAGCTGGCCTATGGCGAAGATGTCTACGAAGAAGGCATCACTGGCATGGACGAGGAAACGCTGATTGAGGCAGCGGGCAACGTGACCCGCGGTGTTCCGATCGCAACCCCGGTCTTTGACGGTGCCAAAGAGGCTGACGTCAACGACGCACTGGTGCGTGCGGGCTTCTCGGAAAGCGGTCAGTCGGTTCTGTTCGACGGTCGTACGGGTGAGCAATTTGCACGTCCGGTGACCGTGGGCATCAAGTACCTGCTGAAACTGCACCACCTGGTGGACGACAAGATCCACGCGCGTTCGACCGGGCCCTACAGCCTGGTTACCCAGCAGCCGCTGGGTGGTAAGGCGCAGTTCGGTGGTCAGCGCTTTGGTGAGATGGAAGTCTGGGCTCTGGAAGCTTACGGCGCCGCCTACACTCTGCAGGAGATGCTCACCGTGAAATCGGATGACGTCGCCGGCCGGACCAAGGTCTATGAGTCGATCGTCAAGGGCGAGGATAACTTTGAAGCGGGCGTACCGGAATCGTTCAACGTTCTGGTGAAAGAAGTCCGCGGCCTCGGCCTGAATATGGAACTCCTGGATGCGGAGGTCGATGAGTGACGAAGGGATGCCGGGCTGAAGCCCGGCCTACCATCTGATCCGGCGTAGGCCGGGCTTCAGCCCGGCACTGCGTGACCCCCGCACCCTCTAACTCTGAGGTAAAGAGATGAACCAGGAAATCACCAACAACCCGTTCAACCCGCTGACGCCCCCGAAGGTCTTTGACGAAATCAAAGTCTCGCTGGCGTCGCCCGAACGGATTCTGTCTTGGTCCTATGGCGAGATCAAGAAACCCGAAACCATCAACTACCGGACGTTCAAGCCCGAACGTGACGGTCTGTTCTGCGCGCGTATCTTTGGCCCGATCAAAGATTACGAATGTCTGTGCGGCAAATATAAGCGGATGAAGTATCGCGGCGTTGTCTGCGAGAAATGCGGTGTGGAAGTCACCCTGCAGAAAGTCCGCCGCGAGCGTATGGGCCACATCGAACTGGCCGCGCCCGTTGCACATATCTGGTTCCTGAAATCGCTGCCGTCCCGCATCGGTCTGATGCTGGACATGACGCTGCGCGATCTGGAACGCGTTCTGTACTTTGAAAACTATGTCGTCATCGAGCCCGGTCTGACCGACCTGACCTACGGCCAGATGCTGACCGAAGAAGAGTATATGGATGCGCAGGATGCCTTTGGCATGGACGCGTTCACCGCCAATATCGGTGCCGAAGCCATCCGTGAGATGCTGGCCCAGATCGATCTGGAAGCCGAAGCCGAACAGCTGCGCGCTGATCTGGCCGAAGCCACAGGCGAGTTGAAGCCCAAGAAGATCATCAAGCGTCTGAAGGTTGTTGAATCCTTCCTCGAGTCGGGCAACCGGCCTGAATGGATGGTCATGACCGTGATCCCGGTCATCCCGCCGGAACTGCGTCCGCTGGTTCCGCTGGATGGTGGCCGTTTCGCGACGTCGGATCTGAACGATCTCTATCGCCGCGTGATCAACCGGAACAACCGTCTGAAGCGTCTGATCGAATTGCGCGCGCCTGACATCATCGTCCGCAACGAAAAGCGGATGTTGCAGGAATCCGTGGATGCTCTGTTTGACAACGGCCGTCGTGGCCGGGTGATCACCGGCGCCAACAAGCGTCCGCTGAAATCGCTGTCGGACATGCTGAAAGGCAAGCAGGGTCGCTTCCGTCAGAACCTTCTGGGGAAACGCGTCGACTTCTCGGGCCGTTCGGTCATCGTGACCGGTCCGGAGCTTAAGCTGCACCAGTGTGGTCTGCCCAAGAAGATGGCGCTGGAGCTGTTCAAGCCGTTCATCTACTCGCGCCTTGAAGCCAAAGGTCTGTCTTCGACCGTGAAACAGGCGAAGAAACTGGTCGAGAAAGAGCGTCCCGAAGTTTGGGATATCCTCGACGAGGTGATCCGTGAACACCCTGTCATGCTGAACCGTGCGCCGACGCTGCACCGTCTTGGCATTCAGGCGTTCGAACCGGTCCTGATCGAAGGCAAAGCGATCCAGCTGCACCCGCTGGTCTGTTCGGCCTTCAACGCCGACTTCGACGGCGACCAGATGGCCGTTCACGTCCCGCTGAGCCTTGAGGCACAGCTGGAAGCCCGTGTTCTGATGATGTCGACGAACAACGTTCTGTCGCCTGCAAACGGCGCGCCGATCATCGTTCCGTCGCAGGACATGATCCTGGGTCTGTACTATGTGTCGCTGGAACGTGCGGGCATGCCGGGCGAAGGCAAGGTCTTTGGTTCGATCGACGAAGTTCAGCACGCGCTGGATGCGGGTGAGGTGCATTTGCACACCAAAATCACCGCGCGGATCACGCAGATCGACGAAGAAGGCAACGAAGTTCAGAAGCGCTATGAAACCACTCCGGGCCGTCTGCGTCTGGGTGCCCTGCTGCCGATGAACAACAAGGCACCGTTCGATCTGGTCAACCGCCTGCTGCGGAAGAAAGAAGTGCAGCAGGTTATCGACACCGTCTACCGCTACTGCGGTCAGAAAGAGTCGGTTATCTTCTGTGACCAGATCATGTCGATGGGCTTCAAAGAAGCGTTCAGGGCGGGCATCTCGTTCGGCAAGGACGACATGGTCATTCCAGACGACAAATGGGGCATCGTTGATGACACCCGCGATCAGGTGAAAGACTTCGAACAGCAGTACATGGACGGCCTGATCACTCAGGGCGAAAAGTACAACAAGGTTGTCGATGCCTGGTCGAAGTGTAACGACCGTGTGACCGAGGCGATGATGAGCACCATCTCGAACGTCGCCAAGGCCGAAGACGGGTCTGACATGGAACCGAACTCGGTCTACATGATGGCCCACTCCGGTGCGCGGGGCTCGGTCACTCAGATGAAACAGCTGGGCGGTATGCGCGGCCTGATGGCCAAGCCGAACGGTGACATCATCGAGACGCCGATCATCTCGAACTTCAAGGAAGGTCTGACCGTTCTTGAATACTTCAACTCGACCCACGGTGCCCGTAAGGGTCTGTCGGATACCGCTCTGAAGACGGCGAACTCGGGTTACCTGACCCGTCGTCTGGTGGACGTGGCGCAGGACTGCATCGTTCGTGAGATCGATTGTGGCACCGAACGCGCAATCACGGCCGAAGCCGCAGTCAACGACGGTGAGGTTGTCGCCTCGCTGGCCGAGCGTATCCTGGGCCGTGTGGCGGCTGACGATATCCTGCGTCCGGGTACGGATGAGGTGCTTGTTGCGGCTGGTCAGCTGATCGACGAACGTATGGCAGACACCATCGACGAAGCGGGCGTTCAGTCGACCCGCATCCGCTCACCTCTGACCTGCGAGTCTGAGGAAGGCGTCTGTGCCACCTGCTACGGTCGTGACCTTGCTCGCGGTACCATGGTGAACACGGGTGAGGCTGTCGGCATCATCGCCGCCCAGTCCATCGGTGAACCCGGTACACAGCTGACGATGCGGACCTTCCACATCGGTGGTGTTGCGCAAGGTGGTCAGCAGTCGTTCCAGGAAGCCAGCCAGGCTGGCGTCGTATCCTTCGAGAACCCGCAGATCCTGGTCAATGCCGCAGGCGAAAGCCTTGTCATGGGCCGCAACATGAAGCTGGTGATCAAGGACGATCACGGCGAAGAGCGCGCCAGCCACAAGCTGGGCTACGGCTCCAAGCTGTTCGTCAAGGAAGGCACCAAGGTGGCCCGCGGCGACAAGCTGTTCGAATGGGATCCCTACACCCTGCCGATCATCGCCGAGAAAGCCGGTACCACCAAATACGTCGATCTGGTTTCGGGCCTTGCCGTCCGTGACGAGACCGACGAAGCAACCGGCATGACCCAGAAGATCGTGATCGACTGGCGCGCCGCCCCCCGTGGCAGCGACCTCAAGCCCGAGATCATTCTGGTCGGTGACGATGGCGAACCGGTCCGCAACGATGCGGGCAACCCGGTTCACTATCCGATGTCGGTGGATGCGATCCTGTCGGTCGAAGATGGCCAGAAGATCGAAGCCGGTGACGTTGTTGCGCGTATTCCGCGTGAAGGTGCCAAGACCAAGGACATCACCGGTGGTCTGCCGCGTGTGGCCGAACTGTTCGAAGCCCGCCGTCCGAAAGATCACGCGATCATCGCAGAAGCTGATGGTTACGTGCGCTTTGGCCGCGACTACAAGAACAAGCGCCGCATCAGCATCGAACCGGCTGACGAGTCGCTGGAACCCATCGAGTACATGGTACCCAAGGGCAAGCACATCCCTGTTGTCGAAGGCGACTTCGTTCAGAAGGGCGACTACATCATGGACGGTAACCCGGCCCCGCATGACATCCTGTCCATCATGGGTGTCGAGGCGCTGGCGAACTACATGATCGACGAAGTGCAGGACGTGTATCGTCTGCAAGGCGTGAAGATCAACGACAAGCACATCGAAGTCATCGTGCGCCAGATGCTGCAGAAGTGGGAGATCCTGGATTCAGGCGACACCACCCTGCTGAAAGGCGAACATGTCGACAAGCAGGAGTTCGACGCAGCCAACGAAAAGACCATCGCCCGCGGTGGTCGTCCGGCACAGGGCGAGCCGATCCTTCTGGGGATCACCAAGGCCTCGTTGCAGACGCGTTCGTTCATCTCGGCGGCGTCGTTCCAGGAAACCACCCGCGTACTGACCGAAGCGTCCGTGCAGGGCAAAAAGGACAAGCTGGTCGGCCTGAAAGAGAACGTCATCGTTGGTCGCCTGATCCCCGCCGGTACCGGTGGGGCCACGCAGGCCGTCCGCCACATCGCGCAGTCGCGCGACAATGTGGTGATCGAAGCCCGCCGGGAAGAGGCCGAAGCGGCCGCTGCCCTGGCTGCGCCGATCATGGATGATGATCTGGTCGGGGATGAGCTGGACGTTCTGGTGGAAACACCCGAAAGCCGCGAGTAATCGCCCGATTGACAAGTTAAGAAAGGCCCCGCGATTTCGCGGGGCCTTTCGTTTTTGCAGGGCTGAAACGCGCGCCACGCTTAGTGGGGTTCCAGGCTACTGGAATATCGCGCTCGCCGCATGAGACCTGCAATAACAGCAGGGTTTTTCTGATTTAGCCTAAACTGTGCTACCATCCGCCTTGAATTCACACAGGTGATGGGGGTGGATGATGAGAGCTGTCACAAAGCTGTCGCGCGTATTTTCGGTTTTTGGTCTGGGCCTGATGGCCGCCTGCACGGACTATGCCTATGTGGGGATGCCACCGGGCCAGCCATCGCGTGAGATCGTGATCCCGAACGGCACGACGCGCCTGATCCCGATCTCCGGATCGATCGTCGGGTTGGCTTATGATGAGCCGCGACGGCGGATCTTCCTGCGCAATCTTCCCGGCACCCAACTACAGGAGTTGGACCGAAATGGCCGTGTCCTGCGTACCTTTGCGGCACAGCGGGTTCCGGCCGGATGCGGTGGCATCACACCTGACGAGTTTCCCATCAAGGAATGCGGGTTGGCCATTCGGGGAAGCGACGGGCATTTGTTCCTCGACCATCCGAACGGGGTGATGATCGCGGAACTGACCCGCGACGGGCAATTTGTGCGCAACATAACCCTCAGCCAGCCACAGGGGCCGATTGGCGGGCTGGCCTTTGATGAAACGACCGGCACGCTTTATGTGCTGTTCATCCGCAATCGCCTGATCGCCGAGGTGGATTTGAACGGCACGGTCCTAAGGACAATCCGGGCGACCAATCCATCGGTCGGCGCAGCGGTGCAGATCGAACGCTTTGGCCTTGGCATCAATTCCAAACGCCGCGAGCTTTATGTCGCCCTTCAGAACGGCAACCAGCTTGGCGTTCTGGACATGTCCGGCGGGTTGATCGCAACGCACACGCTCAGCGCCGGGGTGGCTGTGGAAGGGATCGGAGGTGGTCGGGTCTCTGGTCTCTGATAGGGGCTCAGAAAGTGGTTTCGACACGCTCTGCACGCGTCGGAACGCAATTCTTGCGCTGATCTGATTTGATGCGTTGACAGGCGGCTGTCCGATTGGGCCAATGGCCCGATCACTCTGCGCAGGGCCAAATCTGACATGAACCCAAACACCAAAGGTGCCTTGCTGATGATGGGCAGCATGGCGGCCTTCACCCTGAACGACACTTTGGTCAAGGTCGCGCTTCGGGATCTGCCATTGTTCCAACTGGTGGCCATGCGGGGCGTTCTGGCCGTTTTCCTTGTCTACGGTCTTGCCCGCTATCTGGGGGCGCTGCACCTCAATTTCTCAAACCACGACCGGTTGCTGGTTGCGCTGCGCAGTCTGGCCGAACTGTCGGCTACCTTCTTTTTTCTAACAGCGCTCAAGAACATGCCGCTTGCCAATGTGACGGCCATTCTGCAGGCGCTGCCTCTGACCGTGACGCTGGGCGCGGCACTGGTCTTTTCCGAACAGGTCGGCTGGCGGCGCATATTGGCGATTGCCATTGGTTTTGGCGGCATGGTTCTGATCGTCAGGCCCGGTCCTGACGGCTTCAGCCTGTATTCCATCTACGCGCTGATCGCAGTGGCTTCGATCACGGTTCGCGATCTGGTGACACGACGCATGTCGCCCCAGGTTCCGTCAATGGTGGTGACGTTGGCGACCTCTCTCTCAATCACGGTGGCCGCAGCCATTGCATCGGTGTTTGAAGGATGGGTTCCGGTTTCCGGCGCTGCGGGTTCTCTGGTTGCGGCGGCGGCCGTGTTCGTCCTGATGGGCTATCTGTTCAGCGTCATGGTCATGCGTCAGGGCGATGTCGGGTTCATCGCGCCGTTTCGCTATTCCAGCCTGATCTGGGCCCTGGGGTTGGGTTGGGCCGTATTCGATGAATGGCCTGACGGTCTGACCATGCTGGGTGCGACACTTATCGTGGCCGCCGGATTGTTTACGCTGTTCCGGGAACGCGCGCGTCGGGAAGCGGCGTGAACCTGCGTGACAAGGCTCTGACCACTGGTTATCCGAAGGTGAAACCCAGCCTCCGGTTGCAGGCTTGGCACTTCCGGTGCAGCGCGGTTATATGAACCCGGTAAAGCCCGCGCACCCACTTCGGCACGGCCCGGATCAGCCTATTGCCGGGCAACCGGTATCGTGCTGTTGACACTCGGGCCGACTCCCCCTATTACGCGCGTCATCTCGGTGACGGGGGCCGCCCCATAGCCGATTCCAGTAATGAGCTGGTCAAGGCCCGAACAATTTTGCAGTTCGCGCCCTCTGAGAAACAACCGCGACGTTCACCTCGGAATGGGAACGCTCGTGGGTTTTGCGCTTGTGGACGCATAAGCGCAGCGAAGTTAGCCGCACGCCAGCTGCGTGCATGTCATGTGTTGCAAAACGGGGAAGAAACCGGAATGCCAACTATTCAACAGCTGATCCGCAAACCGCGGCAGCCCAAAGTAAAACGCTCGAAGTCCATGCACCTGGAGCAGTGCCCGCAGAAACGCGGCGTCTGCACACGTGTTTACACCACCACACCGAAGAAACCGAACTCGGCTATGCGTAAGGTTGCCAAGGTGCGCCTGACCAACGGGTTCGAGGTCATCTCGTACATCCCCGGTGAAAGCCACAACCTTCAGGAACACTCGGTTGTTCTGATCCGTGGCGGCCGTGTGAAAGACCTTCCCGGTGTGCGTTACCACATCCTGCGCGGTGTTCTGGATACTCAGGGCGTCAAAGACCGTAAGCAACGCCGTTCGAAATACGGCGCGAAGCGTCCCAAGTAAGAAGGAGAGGCTGATATGTCACGTCGTCACGCCGCCGAAAAACGCGAAGTCCTGCCTGACGCCAAGTTTGGCGATAAGGTTCTGACCAAATTCATGAACAACCTGATGATCGACGGCAAGAAGTCGGTCGCCGAGCGCATCGTCTACAACGCCTTTGACCGCGTTGAGAACAAGATCAAGCGCGCGCCCGTCGAAGTGTTCCACGAAGCACTCGACAACATCAAACCGTCGGTCGAGGTTCGCTCGCGCCGGGTTGGTGGTGCAACCTATCAGGTTCCGGTCGAAGTCCGCCCCGAGCGCCGCGAAGCACTGGCCATCCGCTGGCTGATCACCGCTGCGCGCGGCCGCAATGAAAACACCATGGAAGAACGCCTCGCCGGTGAACTGCTGGACGCTGTACAGTCCCGCGGTACCGCCGTGAAGAAGCGCGAAGACACCCACAAGATGGCCGAGGCGAACAAAGCCTTCAGCCATTACCGTTGGTAATCCCAGAGGCTTATCCAAATGGCACGCGAATATCCGCTCGAACTATACCGTAACTTCGGTATCATGGCGCACATCGACGCAGGTAAGACCACCTGCTCGGAGCGTATCCTGTATTACACTGGTAAATCCCACAACATCGGTGAGGTGCACGATGGTGCAGCCACCATGGACTGGATGGAGCAGGAGCAGGAACGCGGCATCACCATCACTTCGGCTGCGACCACCACCTTCTGGGAACGCACCGAAGACGGTCAGACCGCCGATACCCCCAAGCACCGCCTGAACATCATCGACACCCCCGGCCACGTTGACTTCACCATCGAAGTCGAACGCTCGCTGGCGGTTCTCGACGGTGCCGTCTGCGTTCTCGACGCAAACGCCGGTGTTGAACCCCAGACCGAAACTGTGTGGCGTCAGGCTGACCGCTACAAGGTTCCGCGTATGGTTTTCGTCAACAAGATGGACAAGATCGGCGCAGACTTCTTCAACTGCGTTCGCATGATCGAAGACCGTACCGGCGCACGCGCTGTTCCGGTTGGTATTCCGATCGGTGCCGAAACCGAGCTGGAAGGCCTGGTTGATCTGGTCACCATGGAAGAGTGGCTGTGGCAGGGCGAAGACCTTGGTGCAAGCTGGGTCAAAGCTCCGATCCGCGACAGCCTGAAAGACATGGCTGACGAATGGCGCGGCAAGATGATCGAAGCGGCCGTCGAAGAAGACGACGACGCGATGATGGCCTATCTGGAAGGCGAAGAGCCCGACGTTCCGACCCTGCGCAAACTGCTGCGCAAAGGCACGCTGGCGCTGCATTTCGTACCCGTTCTGGGAGGCTCGGCGTTCAAGAACAAAGGCGTTCAGCCGCTGCTCAACGCTGTGATCGACTATCTGCCCAGCCCGCTGGACGTTGTTGATTACATGGGCTTCAAACCCGGCGACGAGGAAGAAGTTCGTAACATCGCACGTCGTGCCGATGACGACATGGCCTTCTCGGGTCTGGCGTTCAAAATCATGAACGACCCCTTCGTTGGTTCGCTGACCTTCACCCGCGTTTACTCGGGCACCATGAACAAGGGCGACTCGATCCTGAACTCGACCAAAGGCAAGAAAGAGCGCATCGGTCGTATGATGATGATGCACTCCAACAACCGGGAAGAGATCGAAGAAGCGTTTGCAGGCGACATCATCGCGCTGGCGGGTCTGAAAGACACCACCACCGGTGACACTCTGTGCGATGCGAAGGATCCGGTGGTTCTGGAAACCATGACCTTCCCCGATCCGGTGATCGAGATCGCGGTCGAGCCCAAAACCAAGGGCGACCAGGAAAAGATGTCTCAGGGTCTGGCCCGTCTGGCCGCCGAAGACCCGTCCTTCCGCGTGGAAACCGACCTGGAATCGGGTCAGACCATCATGAAGGGCATGGGCGAACTTCACCTGGACATCCTGGTGGACCGTCTCAAGCGCGAGTTCAAGGTCGAAGCCAACATCGGTGCGCCTCAGGTGGCTTATCGTGAAACCATCTCGATGCCGGTCGAACACACCTACACCCACAAGAAACAGTCGGGTGGTTCGGGTCAGTTCGCCGAAGTCAAGCTGGAGATCCAGCCCACCGAGGCAGGCGAAGGTTACTCGTTCGAAAGCCGCATCGTTGGTGGCGCCGTTCCGAAGGAATACATCCCCGGTGTTGAAAAAGGCATCAACTCGGTCATGGACAGCGGCCCTCTGGCTGGCTTCCCGGTGATCGACTTCAAGGTTGCCCTGCTGGACGGTAAGTTCCACGACGTTGACTCGAGCGTTCTGGCGTTCGAAATCGCGGCCCGTATGTGTATGCGTGAAGGCATGCGCAAAGCTGGCGCGAAGCTGCTGGAACCGATCATGAAGGTCGAAGTGATCACCCCGGAAGAATACACCGGCGGTATCATCGGCGACCTGACCTCGCGTCGGGGCCAGGTGTCTGGTCAGGAACCGCGCGGCAACGCGATCGCGATCGATGCGTTTGTTCCGCTGGCGAACATGTTCGGCTACATCAACACCCTGCGTTCGATGTCGTCGGGCCGCGCCCAGTTCACCATGCAGTTCGACCACTACGATCCGGTTCCGCAGAACATCTCGGACGAGATCCAGGCGAAATACGCATAAGCGACGATTTGAGGGAGCGCCGTTCCGGGGCTCCCTTCATTACAGAAAAAGGAGGCCATCATGGCAAAGGAAAAGTTTGAGCGTACAAAACCGCACGTCAACATCGGCACGATTGGGCATGTTGACCACGGCAAGACGACGCTGACCGCAGCAATCACCAAGTATTTTGGTGACTTCAAGGCGTATGACCAGATTGACGGCGCGCCGGAAGAGAAAGCCCGCGGCATCACCATCTCGACCGCGCACGTGGAATACGAGACCGACGCGCGCCACTATGCGCATGTCGACTGCCCCGGCCACGCCGACTATGTCAAGAACATGATCACCGGTGCCGCTCAGATGGACGGCGCGATCCTGGTTGTGAACGCTGCAGACGGCCCGATGCCGCAGACCCGCGAGCACATCCTGCTGGGCCGCCAGGTTGGCATCCCGAAGATGGTCGTGTTCATGAACAAAGTTGACCAGGTTGACGACGAAGAGCTGCTGGAACTGGTGGAAATGGAAATCCGCGAGCTGC